>QENJ01000065.1 GCA_013374505.1 Candidatus Methanophagaceae archaeon | reverse complement strand
ATATGCCGATTAGTATGTAGAGCAGATAGTCTTGAATTACTTCGTATAGATGCAAAGGCCCGGCGAAGATGAAATAGAATGGCATGAAGAAGACAAATGAGTATATAACCGCGCCGAAACTGCCTATTGCCGAAATGACTGTCGCTTCGTAGGCTCGCCCTTCGAGTAGTAAACGATGTGCGGGTAATACACAGAGTGCGGTGTCGCCTTCGGGGGCACCTATGAATGCTGCGGGGATAAAGCTTAAAAATGTGTGTGCTACCGATGCAGCGAGGATTGTCACGGCTACTAAAATCAAGATGGTCTCAAACGGCACGAGAGCATTCAAAAAATAGAGCTTGGATATTATCATAGGTGAGACGGCGAGAAAGATAAGAGCGACATTATTCGGGTGGATGCCGGGAACGAGCCCTGTAAATGTGCCTAACAGCACGCCGAACAGCGAGAATGCAATTAGCAGCACTAAAGGTATGAATGCGTCCATCATAGATTAAAGGTATTACTAAAAATTAAAAGGTAGGTCCTATACGAGTTTGGAAACCGTAATACTCGGACAAAACCGTTGTATTGTCTAGAATGTGCGGATGAACGGTCTGCATGAGCAGGTTAAGCAAAATCTTACCATTCAATTATAATAAACGTTCTATCCGGTCCATACCATCTAAAATATGCTCCATTGACGCAGCAAACGATAATCTCACATAATCTTTACCCGCGAGCCCAAATGCCGAACCCGGCGTAACAACTATGTACGCTTCTTTTAGCAGCCGTTCCGTGAATTCCACATCGTCGCCATGACCTGAAGTATTAATAAAGGCATAAAACGCACCTTCCGGATCCACGCACCGCAGCCCCATCTCATTTAGCCGTCTCACAATTACATCTCGTCTCTTCTGGAACTCACACACCATCTCCCGTACGCAGTCCTGAGAACTTTTAAGTGCAGTTAACGCTGCAAATTGCGAAATCGAAGGTGCACAAGTAACCGAATGTTGCTGTATCTTTAGCATTCCTTTCATTATCTCAAGTGGTGCAACCGCATACCCTATTCGCCAACCGGTCATTGCATACGTCTTCGAGAAACCGTTTATGATCACTGTTCGCTCGTGCATACCGTCAAAAGAAGCAATGCTCACGTGTTTTCGGCCATATAAAATCTTTTCGTATATCTCGTCCGAAAGCACAATGAGGTCGTGCTCTATGGCGAATTCAGCAATTTCACGCTGCTCTTTTTCGCTTAAAACATATCCACCCGGATTATTTGGACTGTTGATTATTATCATCTTCGTGTTTGCGGATAACACAGATTCCAGCGATTCGTATTTCACGTCTTCTTCTACTCGTTTCACCCATTTTATGGTGCCACCAGCTAATTTTACGGCCGCTTCGAACGTAACCCACGCAGGGTCTAGCATAATCACTTCGTCTCCTTCATCTAAAACCGCCATCATCAATTCGTATATCGCCTGCTTCGCGCCGGGCGTCACAATCACATTTTCCATAGAAGCATCAACCTGATTCTCTTCGCGTATCTTCTTCGCTATTTCTTCTCTTAGCTCAACGATACCCGCACTGCTCGTGTAGTGCGTATATTCAAGGTCTAAGGCTTGCCGCGCCGCTTCGCAGATATGTTCCGGCGTCTTAAAGTCCGGCTCACCAAGCGAGAAGTTCAGCACGTCTTTCCCTTCGTCCTGCAATTGCTGCGCTATGTGCGACATTTTTATGGTTGCCGATTCCTCTATCCTGTTTAATCTTTTTGCTTGCATTTTACGCTATCACGCCATAAAAAGGCATGAGGTTATATATACCCTTTTAAATTGTTTCATCTAATGGCACATAGAACGAAAAAACTAGCAGATGGTATTGCGAATTTGCAACCGAAAACTTTATATGGCGTGACGTGTCTTTAGTAGTTTTAGTGATGCAAATGGTATTAAGTATCGTAGAAAGAATAAAGGGTTTTTTGTTCAGTCCTTCGGATACTTTCGACAACTCTAGGGAATCTTCATTGGCGGACTATGGCTTCACCTCTGGGTATATGTAGTAGGCGGTAGAAACGGATTTACGCAGACGATAAAAGCAGTGACGTATGGAATGACACCGAGTTTACTCCTGGGCTGGATTCCGGGAGTAAACATAATCGCAGCAATATGGGCACTTATCGTGGAGATTATCGGCATAAGGCAACTGCACGAGCTATCCACCGGAAAGGCAGTCCTCGCAGTTATTATCGCAATTGCTATACCTGCGATCATCGGCATAGCTTTAATTGCTGTGTTTATTACCTCGATGTCAGAACTGATGTCTCAAGGACCGAGCGGACCAGGATTTGGAGGATATTAAAGCTTAAATATCCTCTTTTTATTTTTTGCTTCGCGAGTTGTTAAAGTGCGGTGTATTTGTTTAGCTACTTTTTATAACCACCCGATTACACCGATTTCCACGAGATAAAGAATAAAATAGACGTAGTTTCTGTACGCTATTAACTACTTTATGCCATAATAATCCAAGTTCTTGTGTTAATCTCGTGTGATCTCGTGGTTTTTTTATTTAGCTATACAAATACGGCAGTTATTCGGGGCTTAATACAAATACAAGCGCAGCCACTACCGACCCAAATTTAGCCGCATCTACCTCTACTGACTTCACTTCCAGCTTCTTCAGCGTTAAGTCTCGGTTACGGCTCGCCGCCATCATGTACAGCTTCTCTTGTATCTTATTGCGCAGAAATTCAGTAGAATAATGGCCATGATGCTCGCAAATGATACCAAAATCTAGTTGATCATGCGAATACGCTGAATTTGGATTGTGAAATAGCCAGCCATAACCCACGCCAGCACCAATTACCTCGCCGGATTTGCCTTCCGCGCGTGACAGCACACAGAAAGTTATCTCACCGGGCGTCAGCGTTTTTTGGTCTATCTCCACGGCTTTCGCAGGTAAAATAGAAGAGACATTAACCAAATTGCATTCACTTATCCCTGCGTCCCGTAATGCGAGGTCAAAAGCGTTATCCTGGTCGTTAGCCATGCCCACACCGGAAGTGAGAAAAAACGCTTTTGGTATCAACTTGTTGTATTGCTCCATTTATTACTCCGTATTTGAAGGTATGTTTGTGTTCGCCATTATAAAAAGCCTTTCTTAAAAAAGATAGCGGTACCAAAGAAATGATGTTCGTTATGTACCATAAAAAGAATAGCAATTTGAAATAGAATAAGGTTTAGTTATTTAACTTAACGCATGACTGTAAAGTTCCAGGAAACCGTATTAAACAAAGTAAAGCAAATACCAAAGGGAAAAGTAACAACTTATGGTGCGATAGCACTGGAACTAACGGGTTCTGCTCGTGCTGTAGGCCAGGCAGTTGCGAAGAACCCGTATCCCATAACCATACCCTGTCACCGTGTCGTGAGAACGGACGGAGACGTTGGTGGCTATTGTTTTGGCGTGGATAAGAAGATAGAACTTCTGAGAGCGGAAGGGATAGAGATTACAGGTGGGCAAGTGTTAAATTTCGAGCGAGTGCTTTTTCTGTTCAAAAAACAAAAAAAGAGAAAACAGTCCTCTTCTGTCTCGTTCGTTTCCATGCTCGTATTCATATTCAACTTCATTTCTTTGTCTATAATGTCTACTACACCACGCCCGTTAATTAACGTTGTCATTTCCGTACTATTTGTCTCGTTGCTAAGTAACGTCCTCGTCGTCGTATTCATGTCAAACTTGTAGGCATCTATCTCTTTAGCATTGACAAGCACCATCGCTTTTATTTCCGAAACACTCATTTTCTGCTCTTCCCCTACGCAACCCGAAAACATCATAGCTGCTACGATTACAACTACCACTATTAGTCCTGCCATCAATTTCCTTTTCATTTTTTACTCCCCATTATAAAGGAAAAAGCGTTCCTTTGATATAGCAATATCACATGATGTGAACAACCATTTGATGCCGTGGAAAGACTTCTGCACAGCTTACGATTCGATTGAACGCCCGAGCGTGGGATTTTTTAAAAAAAGGCGAGTATGGAAAAGGAAGAGGGGGATGAAACCATCCGATTCGTAACCGATCGGATGTTCGGCAAGTTAAGCACCTGGTTACGTGTTCTGGGATACGACACAGTTTACGCAGCGGATTTAAACGATGGTTCAGTTCAAGCCGTGGAAGACGAGGATAAGGCCCTTGCTGCTTTTGCAATTGTGGAATCGCGAGTACTGCTCACGCGCGACAAAGGACTGGTAGCCGCGGCAACGAAGAAGGGTGTACAATGTCTGTATATAAAAACAGATGAAGTGATGGAGCAATTGAAGGAGCTGCTTCGTTATAACGTAAACCTGAACCTCGAACCTGTCCCGCTCAGATGTAGCGTGTGCAATGCGAGCATAAGGCCTGTAGAGGAAAGCGAAGAGGATATGTTGAAGGAAACGAGCTATGTACCAACGAGTATGGTGGGCAAGTGGGAATTCTGGATTTGTGTGCGCTGCGGTAGGATCTACTGGGAAGGCAGCCACTGGCGGAATATGCGTGAGATGTTGAGGCAGTTGCAATGAAATGCTACATACTTGTGCGGTGTATATCGCAGTTATAAAACCGCCAATAGCAAAAAAAAAAAATGTTCGGCGTAGCGATTCGTCGGTATTGTTTATTCAGTGGTGAGAAGCTTCCGCGGGATTATGATAAAGCGGGAAGATATCTCGTATGGGATTTGCTAAAGCTACTTCGGATAAAGATGTTATCTTGGATAGACTTCGAGATTTGGAAGAAGAAAAGAAGGATAGAAAATAATCATGAGAATAAAGAGCATCTTCTTCTTTTGCGAGATATTCCAAAAAACTTATTCATATATGTAGCTATTAAACTTATCAGGTGATAACAATGATGGTTACTACTCACGCATGTGTAGGTTTTGTTAGTAGTGCGATTAACCTATGTTTGCTCGCCATTGTTTATTCGAGCCCCATAGCAGAAGTCATGCCTTTAGCTTCGTTATTCGTAATTGTGGGGACACTCGGAGGATTCTTCCCTGATATAGACAGGATTGAAGGAAGAATTGGTTCCATCAACATTGTTCATAGAAGAACTCTCCACTTCTCTTTAGGGTATTTCCTATTGGCACTGATAACGTATGTTATTTCCTTATATTATTCTGATTGGCGCTCTGTTTGCTGGTTTGCTATTGCTTTTTTCATTGGTGCCGGGCTCCACTCGGTGATGGATATTTTAGATGGTCCAAGAGATATAGACCCAACTGAGGGCGTATATAACCATCTGTCGCGTAAATGGATAAGACCTCTAAACATGATACCGTTTGCAAGTCTGTGGGAATGGATAATGTACTCACTTTTAAGCTTAGGATTTATTCTAATAGCACCTTTTTTGCCGCCATTTTGGAATATTCAAGGTGTGTATATTTCGGGTGGTGTGTACTTCCTTACTTGTGTAGTTGCAGCAGCATACGAATCACAATATACATTGCCCAAGAAACGTGCAGCAAGGAAAAAATATCGCTTGAAGAAAGATGACGGAAATAGCAATTAGATTGGAATTTATCAGAAGGAGAATAGGGAAATTTATAATTCGTATTAACAAATATCTCAAAAAAACAGACACATGATGAATATATCTTTGTCATACCGTTTCAACATCAGTGACCTTTTTAGTAATATCCAACTTATAGAGTTACAGAGGTGAATAAATGGCGCTAAGAAACGTAATTCTGTGGACGCTATTTTCTGTTATAGTAGTTTTTGTACTGTCAACGGGTGTTCAAGCACAGGAGCTTACAGATGTGCCGGCCACCGATATTTTAGAGCAAATTAGAAACGGAGAAGATGTAGCCTATGAGAATGTCAGAATAACAGGAAAACTTGATTTGAGCTAAATAAACCGTACAACCGTTCCTAATGCACGGTCTGCCGTAGTGATTGAGTTGTATGGTTTAGAAAAAGAGCTAAATATTGTTGAAAGCAAAATAACAATTTGGGACTCTGTCTTTAAAGAGGCTGTTGATTTCTCTAACACTGAATTTAGAGAAGATGTTGAGTTCATTAGAACTTCTTTTCTCAGCAGGAACGACTTTTTAGGTGCGAATTTTGCTCGCGATGCCCACTTCTGGGTTGCAAATTTTACTGGCGATGCCAACTTCAATAGTGCGAATTTTGCTCGCGGTGCCTACTTCGGGAATGCGAGTTTTACTGGCAATGCCAGCTTCGATTTTGCGAATTTTGCCAGCTATGCCTACTTCGAAGATGCGAGTTTTACTGGCAATGCCAGCTTCGATTTTGCGAATTTCGCCGGCGATGCCTACTTCTGGGATGCAAATTTTACTGGCGATGCCACTTTTACTCCTACAAAATTTGATAAAGTCTCTTTCACAGGGGCTACATTTACCAATGTTTCCCTCGAAGAAACAGATTACAATCAAATGAACGTGGAATGGAGTACTCTCAAAGATGCGCTGGTCTTTAATGGACCAGCATACATAAAACTAATAAAAAATTTCAGAGAGAGGGAGCAGTTTGAGGAAGCTGATGCTGCTTACTACCAGTACCGGCAATTAAGTCAAAAAAACAAAAAATGGTCTCCTTCAAAGTTAATGGGTGTAGTAGCATGGCTTTCTTGTGGCTATGGTATAAAGCCAGAATATCCACTGATATGGGGTTTCATTCTAATTATAATATTTGCCCTTGTTTACAAGCAGGGAAAAGGCATCAAGCGATTACAATTAAAAGAAAACGGTGATAGCCGAGTCTCCTTTTGGGATGCGTTCTATTTTAGTGTGACTACATTCACTACTGTTGGTTATGGAGATTGGTATCCAATAGATCGCTATCGAATAGTTGTCATGATAGAAGGGGTTTTCGGGTGGCTGCTTCTTGCTTTGTTCATAGTAACTTTAGCCAATGTAATGATAAGACCGTAGCGATGCGAGAAGCTCACTATCCGTTTTGTTTCGGAAGTTGAGTAGGAGAATGATATAGTGAAAAAGAGGGTTTAAAGCGGTCCCGTAAATGCTCTTGATGCTGAAAAATCACTCCTTTTAAGATTTAAAGCCATTTTTACCTTTCCTTCCCTTTTCACTTAAACTCGGTTTGTTGACAGCTTCAACTGCTCTCTTACACCAACCACATCACCAATCACAATAACCGCTGGCGGCTTCACCTTTTCTTTCACTGCCACTTCCACTATATTCTGAAGCGTACCAGTCACAAGCCTCGCATCCACGGTGAACCCTTGTTCAATCACCGCCACCGGCGTGTCCGCACGCATACCATGCTCCAAAAGCGACTCCACGTTCTTAGCGAGATTACCCACGCCCATCAATATAACAAGCGTACCTTTCAAATTCGCTAGCGCGTCCCAGTTTAAGCTCTCGTCTTTCTCCTCCATCTCATGCCCCGTGATTATAGTAACCGAAGACGAAATGCCTCGGAACGTAAGCGGGATGTAAAAAGACGCGGGTACGGCAACTGCGGATGTTATACCAGACACAACTTCAAACTCAACGCCGTGTTCCCTAAGAACAGCCGCTTCTTCGCCACCACGACCGAATATATACGGGTCGCCGCCTTTTAGTCGCACAACCATATCGTATTTTGCCGACAGTTCCACCAAGAGCTCGTTTATACCGTCTTGCGAGAGTTTGTGTTTGCCCGCTATTTTGCCTATGTCTATAACTGCTTTATCCTCGGGAATCAGCGTCTTCACGCCCAGCACTAAATTGTCCACTAATATCACGTCTGCATTTTTTATAAGCCGGTACGCCTTCAAACTTATCAGTTCCGGGTCGCCGGGTCCTGAACCCACGAGATATACTTTGCCCATTTTTCGGTTACCTCTACTAAAATTATATTATATCTTTGGTAAAGCTTTCTTTCACTACATAACAGAACTATGAACAAAATAAAATCAGTTGTGGACGCAGATTAACGCAGATGGAAATCAAATCCGTGTACAATGAAAAAAAAATAAAAAAAAAGAATGAGTTTTTTAAATTGTTTTAATACTCATTCCTCTATCTCTATTGTGTACTCAAAGTCTTGTACGTTAATCGGCAGTATCTCCAGTGTCCAGGTCCCACCAGTTGCGTTAGTTACCTCGTACGTTTTACTGTATTCTGTGGACATCACGTGATACTGTTCTTCACTCGCTGCATCCTCAGGATATGGGCCCCATGGTCCATATTTCATACCCAAGCCCAAGCTTACTTCTCTTTTCTTGACCGTTTTTGTCGATTCCGGTGTCACCGTTACATTATTGGGGGCTGACAGAACAGTATTGAAAGAAGGCTCTTCTTCTTCCATTTCGCTATATCTATCGTATGCGTACTGGCGGGCTGAGACCATGACGCTGAACGCACCTCCTTGCTCAACGCTAAACTCGTCACTGTATGGCGTTGTGGGTGGTTTCCAGACCTCCAAGTTCATATATACGATTCCATCCCATTCTGTAATCGAAGGGTCGTCAATGTTCAGATTTATTTTCGTATCGCGCCATCCAGAGGCATCTTCGGGCACAGCAACTGTCACAGTTACAGTAGCCGTTGTGTGCGCCGACACAGTTGCAGGTGCTTCTATCGTTAGCCAATCGTTGGGCATCCTGCCTTCTTCGTATCCGTAGGGAAAGGGGGGTAACGGAAGTTCTATAATCCGCTCTTCCTCTCCTGCTATTTCCGGGTTTATTGCAATTGCGGTGTCGCCGATATTTTCAAGCTGTATTACATATTCGTAACTCTTTCCTACTTTTACCCTGTCGCTTATGTGTCGAGGCCAAAAGAAAACCACCGGTGGTCTCCAAACGTTTATTGATAATTCACATGTGTTCACGTACGCCGGAAACTTCTCGGGATATGGCATTGACCACTCTGGATATGTCATTGACCACGTATCATTTGTAAATACGATTTGTGCATTGTAATACCCGAGTTCCGCATTTACTGGTATTTGTACTGTAACGTTGTATTCTTGCTTATCAGCCACCGCGATCTCTGCGCTTTCTGGCTCGACTGTTATCCAATTATCTCCAATGGTGTACTCGCTATACGGCGGTGACTCTATGAATACCTGCGTTGATACCGACTTGTTTTCATCATGTTTTACCTCCACGGTAAACACTCTTTCATCACCGGGTTCCATCTCTAACCACTCGTAAGTCGGCGAGATTCGCAATTTGGTGTACTCACTTACCACCGGTTCTTCAGGTCCCTTGGGCGGTACAGGAATTGGTACCTTGGGCTGTCCCCGAGTTTCTATGCCGTCTCCCCTCATGATGTAATAGCCTTTAACGCTAGTACCGGCTAATCCTCCCTCTACTACCCGCCCCTCTATTGACACATCTGGACTCCCGGCTACCTGGTATGCCCCCGGTATGTCCTTTATTGGCGCAGGCACTGGAATGGTGCTGGCAATTACGGTCCCAACAAGCAGTATCGCAAGCAATACCGCGACTGACGCTACTATCTTCTTCTTCGCAAACATCTTTCTTTTTTATTACCTCCTGATACAACCATTAGAAAAGGGTGTATATATAAGTTTTTGTGACCACAAACCGGCTCGTAATAAGCAAGCGTGGAAGTTTTGCTAAACAAACAGTAGCGATTTACACTTCTCGTAATGCTCAGTGCGATTTTTAATCCAGCCACTAAAAAAAAGTAACTTATATTACTTTAGTGTTATCTTCTTCTTTGAGGTGAAATAAAATGGAATTAGAGGGAGTAGAAATAGAGGATACATTTGCGGAGGCGTTTCCGATAAAGGTTGCGCGAGTGTTGATAACGGCGGTGAATGAGAAATGGGCGATGACAGCGGCGAAGGAGATGACGGGTTTCGGCACGTCAGTTATAATGTGCCCTGCAGAGGCTGGAATAGATAGAATAGCGAGCAGTGACGAGACACCGGACGGAAGACCCGGCGTTTATGCCATGATATGCACGTTTGGCTATAAAGCACTGGACGCGCAATTGCTTGCGAGGATTGGACAGTGTGTCCTTACCAGTCCAACAGCGGCGGTTTTCAATGCTCTGGAGAACGGCGAGAAGGAGTTCAACATAGGCTTCAAATTGAAATTCTTTGGTGATGGATTCGAAACCGAAGAGGTGCTTAACGGTAGAGAAGTGGCACGGGTGCCGATAATGGGTGGTGAATTCGTGATAGAGAAGAACCTGAGCGCAAAAGCAGGCGTTGCCGGTGGTAATCTCTTTATCCTTGCGAAGGACCAGATGGCAGCGTTGACTGCGGTTGAGGCTGCGGTTGAGGCGATCATGCAGGTAGAAGGCACAATAACGCCGTTTACGGGTGGCGTAGTTGCATCGGGCTCGAAACCCAGCTCAAGCAAATACAAGTTCATGCACGCTACGATAAATGAGAAGTACTGCCCCACGTTAAAGGACAAAATAGAAGACTCTGAATTGCCGGCAGATGTAAACGGCGTATTTGAGATTGTGATAAACGGGGTTAGCGAAGAAGCGGTTAAAGAAGCGACTAAGATAGGGATAGAAGCGGCGGTGAAAGTACCGGGTGTGGTGAAGATAACAGCCGGGAACTTCGGTGGTACCCTTGGGGAATACAAGATCCAGCTAAAAGAGGTGTTGGGACTATAGTAACTTCCAAGCCAACATTCGATACAGAGGGGGAATGACTATTCCTCTCTATCTTTTTTTCCCAGACTGATATTTATACAATCTAAGCGACCTTGCATAAGCAAACGCAACTATGAATTGTATTAGGCAACTGATTTGATGGCGTTGCGTGCTTTCGCAGATAAATGTGTAGAGCATATAAGAAGAATGGAAAATCCAGAAACAAATAAAGGGGTGCTTGCGGAATTAGAAGACCTGATAGGACATCGGTTTAAGAACATTGCACTTTTGGAAAAGGCGATAACCACGAGTTCGTACGCTACCGGGGCCCCAAATTATCAACGGCTCGAATTCCTTGGAGACCGTGTGGTCAGTTTGATATTGGCAGAGAAACTAATCATGTCTGAATCACTTGACGAAGGGGAAATGACTTTTCTGAAGTCCGAACTGGAAAAGAACAACCAGTTGGCTGAGTTCGGTGAAACAATAGGTCTCAGGAATTATATCCGTGCTGGCGAGACGAGCGAGAACATAAGCAAAAAAGTTGTTGCCGATGTGTTCGAAGCGATTTGCGGTGCTATATACTTAGATACCGAGGAAACAATCAGGATAAAAGAGGTGGAGCGATTCCTGCAGAAATTCAACATTTCAGAGCGTATAAAAGCGGAAATGCTTACTGCGGGTGACTTCCTCCCGATTAGAAACCAGTTTGAGAATAAGTTCCGTGAAATCAATCGCTGCAATCCGGAAATAGAATTTAGGTACCGTTCTGTTGGCGAAGCGCACCAGAAACACTGGCAAATAGATGAATGCGCGATTAAGGCTGATCCGACTAGAGAATATGTCACTCTGACCGGAGTGAAAAGCAATAAATGGTTTGGTAGTAAAAAAGATGCCGAACGGGATGCTATTGCACAGGCGTTTTGGTATATGGAAGAGCAGGATTGGCTATTAAAAAACGGAGTCGCTGGGAATCGAACCCAGGTCGTCAGGTCCGGAACCTGACAGGATATCCTCTACCCTACGACCCCTTTTTAGTTATCTGGTGATATTAACATTTAAACATTTTTCGGGTGATGATTTTTCGGTCCGATATTGCATCTGCTGCGTTTAACGGTTCTTGTGTATGCAAAGTAGCAGAGCATAGCCTTTTTGATGATACGACCGAAGGTAGTGAAAACGTTTACAGCGAGTTATACGCTGTCTGCGAAGGGGGTGGTTACTATTTCCGTTTAACTGCCCTTGCTTTATAATCTGCTTTCGCTTCCTTTGCCGTGAGCTCTTTCTGTATCCAGTGAACACCAAATAGGTAGTGTATTGATATACCGATACCCCAACAAATGAGTGGATAAAAGAACCAGATGTACTCTGGAGAATATATGAAGTTTATGGCTATCAACATAACGTTAACCAGCACGTACACTACCAGATGAACGAAAAAGCCTCTTTTCTCCTCTTCCGACACTATTTCCCTATACGCCTTTTTGTAATCTTCTAATGGAATTTCTTCTGCCATAGGATCTTACCTCCTTAATTATAAACGGTCTGATTAATAAACCTTTTTTCGGTTGTCTCGAAGCGGATTGCGTATACTGTTTCTAGCATATGCGACGTTGCGAATCTATGGGTGCAATGTCCCGAAGGGCAATGGCATAAGCCCTTAGCATATATGCTGTATCTGAAGTGGCTTATCATTCATTTTTTAACACCTTTACTGCTAAATTATTCCATTTGATCAAATCATTCAAGGTATGATCTCCCGTAAGCTTAAGATCTTTAAATCTCCCAGATTCGTCGGATTCTGTATAAAGATCTAATCTGTAGTTTGCTCCCACACCCATAAAAGGAACTGGAAACATTTTCATAAGTTTTATATTTGAGTTTTGTAAATCCATGAACCATCCATCATCGTGAGGGAATAAAATTTGATATGATTCCAAAGCAGTTGGTATTTCATCTATCGGAATCCCTGTTTTTTGAGATAAATTTTCATATTCTTTTTCTTCATAATCCTTTAAAATGAATCCTCCAAATATCCACATAAACCATTGCCAGAAAACCGGATATTTGAGGAAACATCTATTCGTGGAGATAGTATCTACCCCTTTTGTAAACGATGATGGTACTGATCCCCAAGTGAAATCTGATAGATTAAAACTGTCTGTGGTTTTGTTGTC
>QENJ01000064.1 GCA_013374505.1 Candidatus Methanophagaceae archaeon | reverse complement strand
GGAACGGCGTACGCATCTCACGAGTTTATAAAAAGGTGATAAGCAGTCATTCTCTGGTGCAGATCGTGGAATTTATCAGCAGGCTGAAGAACGTCGGTAAAACGGTAAACACCTCATACGTAGAGCGGTTTAACCTCACGCTGAGGAGCTGTTTGTGCTCTTTGATAAGGAGAACACTGGCGGCAGCGAAGAAAAAAGAGGAACTCGAAGGGCAGATGTTTCTCTTTCAAGTCTTCTATAATTTCGTCAGGCCACATATGAGTTTGACGCTCGGCAAGGGCAAAGGGAAGCAAAAACGTACTCCTGCAATCGCTGCTGGATTGACAGACCATGTCGGGAATTGGGAGGAAGTACTTCTTTACCATCCTAACTACCTTCATTGAGTCAAAGACAAGTAGAAGAGTGAAGGATGGAATGACTGAGCGTGAGCTATCTCAATTTTTACATTTTTTCGTCTTTGTTTCACTCTTAGCTTGTTGAAATAGAATTAATACTATGTATCTATGATTTTTATCTGCCCTTGGTTTTGATGGATTGATCTTCATATGCCCGCTCAATTAATTAACCCTATTTAAAGGGGGGTGCACCCACTTTTTGGTAGTTTACTATTTGCAAACACGATGAAAATGTGGGGTTCGATGGATGAAAAATTAAAAAATCACTGACTTTTTCGATTGTGCCCCAAGAAGACGTTTCTTTGATCAAACTTTCTTTCCTAAAGAAAGTTTGAGTTATAAGCGAACAATCTCCGCTATTTTCCCGCATGTCGCGAGCACATCCTTGTATATCACAAGTGCACCCCGGATGCCGTCCACATGCTCAATCGTCTGAAAAGCGTTTTTAACTGATTGCGCATCGCTAACGGAATTGCAAAGCGCAGTAGCAGCGGCATCGGACAATGATGCGCTATTACTCATCACCGTTGCAGCATCCGCGTTACCAAAGCTTATAGAATGACCCACGGACCCCGAAGAGGTGCAGATACCCAATAAAACAGAAGATGGTCGTATCTTAAGTGCAATTTTATTAGAAAATGGGCTTTCTCCTGCATATATTCCAACTAGCACGTCTCTATCTGTTATCAACGCAACGTCACCGCCGTTATCCACCATTGCATAAGTAGCACCTGCATCTCGCATCGCAGCCACTGCAAATTCCGCTAAAGTACCTGCTACTGCGGACATCGGACCTATACCGAACTTACTCGCGGATTCTATCATTCGTAGCACGATCTCGGGTAGCTCATTCGTTTGGTCTATCTGATACTCATCAAGCGTAACGGCAAAATATGGCTGCCAGCGCACAAACCGTTCCAAATCCGTTCTACGTTCTTTTAGCTCCGCTTTTGCTACTTCTATGTACCTCTTTTCGTCTGCCGAAATCCATGCGAAGGTCTCTTTTAGCACGAATCGCTCTTTCATTTCATCTTAGATCCTCATAATATTTCTCTTGTCTTTAAATATTTAACCCACGCTAAAATTAGGCAGCACGGTAAGCATAGTTTTAAGTGCCGTCTATGGCAATAATATCTCCTGCCGTATGCTGGCTGGCAATGTGGAGCCGGTTTGCGTGATGGTCCGCGGCAGCCTGTACTACCGATAAAGCCCGGTCGGGGTGGTTATTGGTCTCACTGATGTGTGCCAAAATTACATGTTCGAGTTGGCTGCTGGCAACTTTACTCAAAAGATCACGGGACGCCTCATTTGAGAGGTGCCCCAGGTTGCTTTGAATCCTCTGTTTTAGTTCCCACGGATATGGGCCCTCTTCCAGCATCTTAATATCGTGATTCGCTTCCAGTACTACAAGCTGGCATCCTTTGAGGCTGTGGCAGACAGACTCCGTTGCAACACCAAGATCTGTGGCAATACCTACCTTTGCGCTACCGTCTTGAATCGTGAACCCCACGGGGTCGGCAGCATCGTGAGAAACGGGAAAAGGGTGGATTGTAAGGCTACCTATGTCGAAGGCCGCCCCACTTTGAAATCTTATGGTTTCCTGTATGGCGCCAAGTTCGGTCTTCGCTGCGGTCAGCGTTGGTTCGTTAATATAAACCGGCAGTTGGAAACGGCGTGAGAGCACACCTACACTTTGAATATGATCTGTATGCTCGTGTGAAACCACAATTGCATCCAGCGCTTCCGCTCCGGTACCTATTGACCGCAAACGCCGTTCGAGCTCTATACCCGACAGACCGGCATCTATTAAAATGGCGGTTCTGCTATTAGAGACATAAATAGCATTTCCTTTGCTTCCGCTTGCCAATACGCATAGTTTTGTCATTTGTCTCTACTCTAATATGTTTGACGGTAGATATATAAAAGTAGTAGGTTATATGACCTATTTCTGGTGATTTGACCGAAAAACATCAACGCGGATTCGCGTGCCTTGTGGATTACGCTGAAAAAATGGGTGTTTGTAAGACTTTCCCCTACTACACCACACATTTATGAACCACACTCTATGTGCCCCTTATTTTACGTTGTAAGGGCGTTTTCGTCTGCATCGGTCACTTCTTTTTCTGTAAACCCTTGTTTTCCCGCTGTTACTTCAAGTTATTCATCTGACAAACCTTCAACTTTCTTACCGGTTTCCTGCTCATTTTTCTGAGTATCTTCGGGCCTCATTTTAGCCTTTGCTCACAGCTCGTCTCATTGGCATTTTTTTCCACCTATCCTTTAACCCGGTTATGTACCTAAAACGGTTTTCGACTTTTTGGGTTCTTTTTGTGTTTTCTTTAAAACATTCCGTGTTTCTTAGCGTTTTTGTACTTGTATAGCCAACATAATAACCGAAAAGCTTATTATACATCATATCTTATGTGATAATCAACTAAATCAAAAAACCGAATGAAATGGGTATATACATAATATAGGAGACAAAAAAATGAAAAAGCACTATGTGGTATTGGTTCTTGTCGTTATTGGGCTAATAGCCATTTCGGGCTGCGTGGATAAGTCCGAAGTGAAGCCCGTGACGGAAGACGAGCACCAGGTAGATAAGTCAAGCATTGAATCCGTGACTGAAGATGAACAGCGGGCAAGTACGGCAGAAGCTGAGCCTGCGACAAAAGCCGAGCTTGCCGTAGCAAGCAAGGACAGATGTGACCTGGAGCCAGACGTAGGCCCTTGCAGAGCAGCAATACCTAAGTACTACTTCGACAAAGAGACACAAACATGTAAAGAATTTATTTGGGGCGGCTGCGAGGGTACCGTACCATTTCATACACTGGCAGCGTGCGAGGAAACGTGTGGATTAGTACAGAAGTGGGTTAAATGTACCGTCGAAGAGAAAAAGGCGGAAATTTGTACGTTAGATTACACGCCGGTCGTCTGCGGTGATTACGTTAAAAAATACTGAAACAATTGTGAGGCATGCAGCAGCGGCGAAATATCCGCATGGACTGCGGGCGAATGTGCCAACGTTTGGACTCCTTGCACCGCGGAACAGATACAGAATCAAACGTGTACGATGGAATACATGCCGGTCTGTGGCAATAACGGGAAGACATACGGAAACAAATGCGAGGCCTGCAGCAGCGGTGAAATAAGCGCATGGACTTTCGGCGAGTGCCCGCAAAAATGGACTCCTTGCACCGAGGAACAGAAACAGAATCAAGCGTGTACGATGGAATACGTACCGGTCTGCGGTGATAACGGGAAAACATACGGGAACAAATGCGAGGCCTGTAGCAGCGGCGAAGTGAACTCATGGACTGAAGGAGAATGCCCACCACCTGTGTGGCTCAATTGCACAGAGGAAGAGAAAAAGGCGGAAATTTGTACGTTAGATTACACGCCTGTTTGCGGGGATAATGGTAGGACATACGGAAACAAATGCAGTGCATGTAGCAGCGGCGAAATAAGCGCATGGACTGCGGGCGAATGTGCCAACGTTTGGACGCCTTGCACCGCGGAACAGAAACAGAATCAAGCGTGTACACGCGAATACGTGCCGGTCTGCGGTGATAACGGGAAAACATATGATAACAAATGCGAGGCCTGCAGCAGCGGCGAAATAAGCGCATGGACTTTCGGGGAGTGCCCGTAAAAAAAACTATAGGATGTAGGACAACGTCTTACACTCTCCTCTTTTTTTTACATAAAACCGTTCAAAATTGTATCCACAAAAAATCGAATCAGTGAAGAAGATCGTTATACGTTATATCCCACTAAAATCAATTATTGAGACAGAAGAACTTAAATCCGCGTAAATCCGCGTCTTAAATAGGTGGAATGTATTTGTTATAACTAATCTAAAAAACCACGAGATTACACAAGATTAACACAAGAATTATTAATAAGGATGGGATAGCCAATAGTGTATTAAAACCAGATTCCTATTATTGTTTTCTCGTGAAAATCTGTGTAACCTTGTGGTTTACTAAACAAATACGGTAGAAGTTATAACGTCATATACAACGATAAAAATCTCTGTACCACCCTTTAACTAATGTGTAATCCGAGTTGAGCTACTAACGCTTCTATTTCTGGATCCAAGCAAACATCTACTGGTTTATTATCGGTCAAATCACAAATAAGTGCGGTTAGCGCCTTTGATTCTTGCTCTTCGCCCATACCCGTACCGGCACCAACTCGGTAATACTTGCAGCCAAATACTAATGTCGGCACACCACCAGTGCTGTATTTGGAAAATATGTCTCTATCCGCATCAGAATTCATATTATCATGGAGCGAGATGTACCCTTCAAAGTTTGACGTTACGTTTACTATTATCGGATGCTCCCATTTGCAATATCCACAGCCATCGGAACCAAAGTAATAAATAATTGGTTTGTCTTCTTCCAAGCATATCTCGTCCTCGCCCACGATGAAATTGCCGATCGTAGTTTGCTTCTGTTGCTCCTGCTGCGGTACACGAGAACGATTTTCCGCTTCTTTTCTCTGCTGCTCTTGCTGCTCTACCTCCTCTTTAAATTCGTCTATGACAACTCCCTGCAATAACATTTTTCCATCCTTTGTCATATATGACTCTAGCGTCTTCGACATACCCTGTGCAGACAAATTAACCGCAATTTTATATAGGTTCGCATCACCCTGCTCAGTCACGTTTATTAATGTTACGTTACCACCAGGAGGCAAACCACCATAGTCCGAGAGGAAATCAACTGCTTTTTCACCTGCTGCTTCGGATGTTATTGTATTTGCGACACCAAGACTCTGTGTTTGCGGTATAGCAAAAGCTCCGACTAAAACACCTATTATAATGCCCGCTATCAATCCAATAGCTAAGAGACCAATAGTCTTCATTCCCGTTCCTTCACTTTTATCTTCGCCCGGCATGTGACTTCTTTTAATAAACCATATTTTATGTGTATATAAAAACCCATCATAAAAATTGTAGTGTCTGTTGTAACTAACCATAAGGCATTGCAATGCAAGTAAATCACAAATATAACTCTTAGGAACACCGATGAAAGATGAACTGGAAAGATTACCCATACGATTTTGAATTAGAGAAGATAACGGCGCAGATAAAAGAACGAGGCGCGAGAAGGGTAGGGCTGCAACTCCCGGATGGTCTTAAAACAGTGGCTACGAGCATTGCCGCTGAGATTTCAGATACAACCGGCACGGAAGTGCTAATATCTGGTAATTCGTGCTATGGTGCTTGTGATATAGATGAGAAACTGGAGAGTGTAGTGGATTTGCTATTCCACTTCGGGCATACCGACACTTTTTTTCTGAAAACAAGAGTACCTGCGCTAAAAGAGAAAACACGAACAAAAGTCGTTTTCATAGAACTCAGAAGCAGTGTTGATGTGAAGCCCGTGGTGGCGAAGGCAGTAGCAGAGATAAAAGGGGACACGGTAGGGTTAGTATCAACGGTGCAGCACGTTCACGCATTGAACGAAGCGAAAGAGGTGCTTGCTCGTGTGGGCAAGGAAGCGGTAATAGGTAAGTCCCGGGACCTGAAATATGAAGGGCAGGTATTGGGCTGTATGTTCTCGTCTGCAATGGTGCCCTGTGACGATATTCTGTTTGTTGGCAGTGGAACGTTTCACCCGGCGGGTATCGCCTTGTACACGGATAAGCGCGTAATTGCGGCTGACCCGTTCACAAAGCAACTAAACGTACTGGAGGCGGATGCGCTGCGGAAAAAACGGTATCTTGCGATCGCACGTGCGTTAGATGCGAAAGCGTTTGGTATTCTCGTGAGCACGAAGAGCGGGCAGTTTAATCCAGACGAAGCGGTTTCACTGGCGAGAAAAGCAGTGGATAAAGGTCTAAATGCTTTTGTTATTGCGATGAACGATATAACCGAAGCAAATTTGCTGGGGTTCAAGCTTGACGCTTTTGTTAATACTGCGTGTCCAAGGTTAGCGGATGATTTCAGTCAGTTTAATGTCCTTTCTAAAAACGAGTTCGAGGTTGTTCTCGGTGTGCGGAGTTGGGAGAGTATTTATTAAACATTCTTACGAATCCCGTGTTTAAAGTGAGTGAAACTGGCATAAAGGCGGAGATGAGTTTTAAAGTTTGCTGATGTCGAACTTGTGAATGCAGGGATAAAGGTATGAAAGAAGGCATCAGTAAAGCGTTATTTGCAAAGAAAGCTTTACCAACTAAACATTTAGCAACTTTGGATGAGTTCGTTATTGAGCAGGGAACGGTGAAACTTTTATTGTAATAGCACACAAAGTATTTGATGATAAACTATTGAGGGTTATTTAGGAGAAGGAGGAGGATAGAATAATTGTTGTTTCGGCATATAGGGCTGATCCAAAGAGGTATTTGAGGAGCTGAGAAAATGGAAATACGATACGACCCCGAAGCGGATGCGATGTATATAAAGTTTAGAGAGGGGGATTATGAAATAAGCGAGGAGATAAGGGAAGGGATAATCGTTGATTTTGATAAAAATAACGAAATAATTGGGATAGAGATATTAGATGCGAAAGAGAGGTTAAGTCCTTCTTCTGTGGCAGAGATGAGTTTTAAGGTTTCGAATGTCGAACTTGCGAAGGAGAGGATAAAGGTATGAAGAATAAACTTGGTTGGAAAATATTGGCTATTTTGGTTATGAGTGCGTTGTTAGCGACAGCATTTTCTTTAAGTGTGTGTGCTCAAGTAGAAGCGAGCAGTCTATCTTTCGGTACTCAGGTTGGGGAATACAACGGAGTAATCGCTTATTCCAACTATGATAATGATTATGCAAGCAGTGAATACAATTATAAAAATGATTATAACACCGGAATGAAATGGCAGTGCGTTGAATACGCAAACCGCTATTACTACATTATTTATGGCATGAAAATCAGAATACCGGGGACGAATGCCGATGAATATTATGACGCGGCATCAGATAGAGGATTAGTTGCTTATCCAAGCGGTGGCACTACAGCACCGCAGCCGGGGGATATTCTCTGCTCAAATGGTGGCACTTATGGGCATGTAGCAATTGTAAGAGAAGTTACTGCAGATAGCGTCCATGTCATTCATCAAAACTGGGCTAATACTGCTGCGGACAATGATAAAACGATTAGCATGTCGGTTTCAGACGGGCATTACACAGTTAGCGGATTTAGCAGTAATTATTCTGTGCAAGGTTGGATTCGTAAAGCGGGTGGCACCATAATTCCCCTCACCGCCGACCTAAACGGCAATGGAACAGATACGGGGGGCATCTACAACACCAGCACCGCGGAATTCACTTTTGACGGTGAAACCGTCAGATTCGGGCGGACAACAGACTTACCCGTCACAGGCGATTGGGACGGTGACGGCTATGACGAACTCGGCATATATCGCCCGAAAGTAGAAGGTTTTGAGCAATCCGCGTTTTACTTAGTCACGCGAAACTGGGCAGACCTGCCTTACGAAGTTGGTGCTGCGGATAAAACCATTTCGTTTGGCTACTATCCGGACGACATACCGCTTGCAGGCGATTGGGACGGTGACGGTGATGATGACGTCGGCGGTTACTGTCCTGCTAACAGCACGTTTTACTTGTATCTGATTAATCTGGGCAGTGCTGCTGCAAGTTCGTTTAGAGACGTTCCTTTTGGGCTGTCGGGTGATAGTCCAATTACGGGCGACTGGGATTGGGACGGTGATGACGATGTTGGTGTGTTCCGACCCAATGCCCCGCTAAATACTAACAGTTTTTATTTGGATTTGGGACTTACGGGTGGTCAACATGAGCTGGGTCCTTACGAGCTGGGGAATATTAATGACAAGCCAATTGCTGGTGACTGGGATGGTGATGGTGATGATAACATTGGTGTTTATCGCCCAAGTGAAAATAAGTTTTATCTAAGGGATGACTTGCCTTCAACTCCTTCTCCTGTCCACAACCTGAACACCGGCGAGAACTTCGCAACGATTCATGCTGCAATTGATGATGCTGATACAAAGGATGGGCATACAATTACCGTGGATGCAGGGACTTATAACGAGAATGTGGATGTTTACAAGTCTTTAACGATTGGGGCAACTACAGGAAGTCCTGCGGATACGATTGTTCAGGCTAAGAATACAAGTGATCATGTCTTCAAGGTAACGGCGGATTATGTGAATATTAGTGGGTTTACCGTAGCGGGAGCAACTGGACCTTGGGTTGGATTTAGAGCGGCTGGAATATGTCTTAACCATGCAGATTACTGCGATATATCGAACAACATCTGCTCAAACAACAGGTGGTATGGCATCGCTCTCGAAGATTCAAACAACAACTGCATAACGAACAACAACTGCTCCTCAAATGGAGGGGCTGGCATCGACCTCGGTTATTCAAACAGCAATAGCATAATGAACAACAACTGCTCCTCAAACGGAAGGGCTGGCATCGACCTCGGTTATTCAAACAGCAACAGCATATACCTAAACAATTTCATGAACAACGGTGACAATGTTTTTTCATACGATTCAACAAACATCTGGAACTACGCTTCACCAATAACCTACACCTACAGCAGCAACACATACACAAACTACCTCGGCAACTACTGGGACGATTACACCGACAATGATGCAGATATCGATGGAATATGGGACCATCCTCGCGCCATCAGTTCAGATAAAGACTACTATCCCCTGGTAGACCCTTTTGAGATTTACATCACACCACCATCACCAGAGAATCTGCTCCATGTCCCTTTCTTCAGTCAAAGAGACCCCGCCTGGAAAACTAAAAATTTAGACCACAGCCCTTATCCCATTGGTGGTTACGGCTGCGCACTCAGCTCTGTTGCGATGATCTCAAACTATTTCGGATATGATACTGACCCTGACAAACTAAACATGAGCCTTACCGAAGTTGGTGGTCTGGATATTTACGGAATCTTGCACTGGAAAAAGCTTGAGCAAGTAACAGAAGGTAAACTCAAGTGGATAGGTTGGTCCGGCGCGAGTTGGGAAAGAATTGATCAAGAATTAAGCAAAAAGAATCCAGTAATAGCCAATGTCAGTTACCCAACAACCGGTTATCCCTATCATTTCATAGTCTTTATCGGCAAAATCGGGGACAGTTATTACTTCTTAGACCCCTACGACAAGCAAAAGCAGATAAGAGAATGGCCAAATGGCAAACTCGGAACGTATACGCTAAACAACCTTAGAATCTACCACGGTACTTCTTCTATCACAATAACCGCTTACAGTCCCGTGGATATAGTTGTTACCGACCCTGATAATCTTAGCATTAGCAAGCAAACAAACGAGATTCCCGGTGCATCTTATACAGAAGAAGACGTGAATGGTGATGGTGATCCAGATGATGTGATTTTTATTCCTTATCGAAAAACTGGTGAATATCTGATAAGTGTGGTTAAAGAAGCTGAAGCGGCTCCTGACGATAAATATACGCTTGTGGTTGTAACGGAAACAGGAAATACGACTTTGGCAGAGAACGTTTCCGTCGGTGCAATTCCAACAGAGCCTTATAAGTTTGAGTCAACGTTTTATTTTGATACGGGTGCGTCTGACAAGCCATACCCAAGCATAATGGGCATACACAATGGTACAATTACGCTTTTACAACCGATAACCGTGCAAAAGCTTTACACGTATCCCTGCGCAGGCACTGGCGGGCATACAGAATACGCAAGGATATGGAACGAAACGTTGGATGTAAACGCAAGCTGGAACGGTTACGCTGGAGACAGGCATAATATCTCGTTCACGGAAGAATTTACGTTAGAGGAAGGCGAAACTTACAACTACACCATACGCACAGGCTCGTATCCGCAGATTCACCATAAGAAAGAACTGTCAACTGAGAATGGCTGGGTAAACTGCACGCAGTTTACTGATGCGAATGGAAAGAAATACGATGACGGGATACCCGCGATAAGATTATGGAGTGAATAAAGGAGTATTATTAAAAGGTATGTGTAACAAAGAAGAGGAGGAGGAGGAAAATAAGAAATGGATGCCTTTAAATTTTGTGTGAAGATAAAGGAAGGGGGCAGAATAGAGTTACCGGAACTGGGGAGACTAAAAGGTAGAAGAGCAGAAATAATAGTAGTTCCGCTGGAGGAGGAAGAGAACGGGGACTTACTTGCGGTGTCAGAGAGTAGTTTAGACTTTTGGGACAATCCCATTGATGACGCGGTATGGAACGATGTATAAGTTAAGACAAAGAGAGATGGCTTTAATTCCCATTCCTTTCAGTGACTTAAAGTCTAAAAAGAAACGCCCTGTAATCGTAATCTAAAAAATACTCCGGTTGGATACCTGCGATTAACTTAGGAGCGTGACACAATATGACAGCACTCGGCATCACAGGCGGGACAAGCTTATTTGGCACGAAGTTACATGAAGGTGCGCAAGAAAAGGTGGTTGAGACAATATACGGCTCAGTTTACCTGCTCGTTACGGATGCGTACGTTTTCATCCCGAGACACGGAAAAGAGACTAATATACCACCGCATCGTATAAATTACAAAGCAAATATATCGGCGTTCCAGGCGTTGGGCGTGACGAATATAATAGGCTGTATGTCTGTCGGCAGTTTGAAGCGAGACATAACACCGCAATCCGTAGTTGTCCCCCACGACTACATCAACCTGTGCAACGTACCCACCTTTTATGATGACGAACTAACGCATATCACGCCGGGCCTGGACGAAGGTTTGAGAACGGCAATAATAAACGCAGCGAAAGAGTTGGACATAAAGCTAGTTGCGAAGGGCGTTTATTTCCAGACTAGCGGGCCGCGGCTCGAAACTCGTGCGGAGATAAACTTCATGAAAAACTATGCTGATATTGTGGGTATGTGCATGGCTTCCGAAGCAACACTTGCAACGGAGTTAGGGCTTCGATACGCGAATATAAGCACGGTGGATAATTACGCTCATGGTATAATCGCTGCTGAAACGCTGGACTATAAACAGATAGTTGCTGATGCTGCTAAAAGTAAGGAGAACCTGGAGAAGGTGCTTTTGAAGTTGATATAAGCAGGAGCTGCTTTATTCGATGGGGGGGAATACAGAAATACCAAAAAAACTGTGTTGTTTCCAGGGTGTGGTGTGTGACAAGCAAGTGCGTTTGTAGCTCCTCAGGGTGGGCTCGGTATTCTGATAATCGAAGACGTTCTCAGTAGCTTCGTGAGTCCCTGTCACGGACCCCTGATTTCGCTATCGCTCAAATCAGGGCATCAAAAGCCACACCCGAATGAATTCGGGTGCATCCGCCAATGGAATTATAAGATCTGGTTTTTATTTGAAGTATGCCCTTCCAATATTGACCATTTCCACTTACTTATATAAAAAAGCAAATAATATTATAGTAATATGGCAGCGAAGAATATCGATATGATAGAGATGCAGATTGATGCATTGGTTAAAGCGGGATATTATCATTCAATATCGGATATTACAAAGAGTGCTTTTCGTGTTTTGTTGGAGAGTAAATCGGATTTAAAAGTAGCGTCTGCTGTTGAACTCTATAAAATGGGTAAGATTTCATTGAGCAGGGGAGCGGAAATTGCAGGCGTTAGTTTAGAGGAGTTTAAGGAGATTCTTGCCGATAGAGGCGTTGTAAGGACGTTATCACCAAGTCCGGATATAGATGATAATGTGGCGAGGATTTTGGAGGGAACTGATTGAATATTCTTTGTGATACGGATGTGCTTTCTTGCTTTGCTAAGATTAAGGGACTTCAGTTACTTAAACAGCTTTTGCCAAATGCCGTATTTCTCATCTCGACAGTGGTATATGAAGAACTAATGAGATGCAAAGATGCTGGTTTTAGCTTTCCAGATAGGATTTTTGAATTTACAGATGTTACGCAGTTAAATGAAGGTGAATTGGAAGAATATAAACTGATATTGGCACGTGCGAGGCATCTTGGGCATGGTGAAATCCATTCCATCATCATCGCCCGGTTTAGAAGATATCCGTTTTTGACGAATGATAAAATTGCGAAGAAATTTGCGAAAGAATATGGTGTTGAGGCATGGGATATCCCTGATATTTTAAAAGCGTTGTGGGCAAAAGGGGTAAAATCAAAAGAAGAAATTAAGCGGATTATATCAGAAATGGAAAGAAAGGATAGGATGGTCATTCAGGATATTTGGTCGAAATAGGATGTTAGGATCCCTTGCCTAGCCATCCCTAGTCAACGACCCCGCAATAGAATAGCGGGGCATCGTGTGAATGCTCAGTGATTATAATGCCATCGGTTTTACTGATTTTACAGTTTCAATAAGGCGCAGGCATTAAGTAAGTAAGTTTATATTTCAACATTTTTTTATAAATTCAATTCATACTTTAATTATGTTTAAGTATAACTAC
>QENJ01000085.1 GCA_013374505.1 Candidatus Methanophagaceae archaeon | reverse complement strand
CACCCAATGTCATGGCAATTTCCTCGCCCCTCTGCGTCATGATTTCAACTGTTACTGATGTCTTCTTTGCTACATCTGATATTCCCTGCATGCTTTTAACCGCCTCAGCCACTCTTCTAAGACCTGTCTGGGCACTCTTATTCGCGGCAGATGCTGCTCTTTTTACTTCATCCGCACTGTCGTACACCTCAGTAGCAGCCGTTGAAATCTGTTCAGCAGCAGTGGATGCCGCATCTGTCTTCTCTGCCTGATCCTTTGCACCCTTTGCTATCTGCTGCACTGATGCTGCTACCTGTGTTGTGGACGTGCTCATCTCAGTACCTGAGGCTGCAATACCCTGAGCAGATGAGATTGCAGAACTTGTGAAGTCTATACAGGAGGAGACAGTATCTGCTTCCGAGGCGGCGAAAACAATGACAGAAAGTGTGACAGCGGGCGGAGAAGCAACAGATAAATCATCAGCAGCTCTTGATAACATCACATTTACAATGAAGCAGACAGCCAATGCCGCCCTGGCGATTTCAGATGCAGCAGCCCAGCAGAAAACAAGTATTGAATCTGTGGTAAAGATGGTGGAGGGGATTTCCACGATTGCAGAGGAAACAGCAGCTGGTTCTGAGCAATCTTCTGCATCTGCCCATGAACTAACCTCTGCTATGGAAGAACTCACAACTTCAGGTCAGGAGCTGGTAGGCATTGCCGCAGAACTCCAGGATGCAGTAGCAAGATTCAAACTTGGTGGGGAAGCAGTGGAGGCGAAAGCAGCCAAAAAAGTGCTAAAAATAAGGGAGTGATATTAAATGCCAGAAGAAATAACGGCTGCAGATGCTGAGGAGACGAAACCATTTGTTATCTTCAGACTGGGAGATGAAGAGTTCGGCATGGATGTGATGAACATAAAGGAGATTGCAAGGATAACAACAATTACAAGAGTTCCCCACACTCCGGACTTTATTGAGGGCATAATAAATCTCAGAGGCAGCCTATCCACAGTCATAAACCTCAGGAAAAGGTTTGGTTTTGAGCCAAAGGAGATGGATGCGAATTCAAGGATAATTATAGCAGAGCTTGAGGACAAGCCTGTTGGCATGCTTGTTGATGAAGCAACAGAAGTATTGAGGATTCCGGTATCTGATATTGAGGCAACGCCTGAGATGGCTACAACAGAGATTTCTAAGGAGTATCTGTGGGGTGTGGGCAAGGTTGAGAACCGCCTTATCATCTTACTCGATCTGAAGCAAGTGTTGGCAAAGACGGATTTAGAAGAACTGAAGGAGTTTGAGGCGCGGGAATAAATGTTTTCTTAAAAGTGTTTAAATAAATTTGTTATCTATTATTTATCTGCGAACAAAAAGGGTGGTATGATGGTTCAAGAACAAAAAGGGAAATACAAATTTATCGTAATAGCTGCCCTGTTAGGTATTTGCTGTTTTCTCACTTATTATGGTCATGTGGTACTTTTAACCGAGGTTGTTTTTACGCACTTCTTTTACATTCCGATTATCTTAGCATCGGTATGGTGGAGAAGAAAAGGTTTAGTCGTAGCGATTTTTTTAGCATCGCTGCTCATCTTCAGTCATTTTATTGTTGGTATGGAAACGAAAATTATCTCTGATCTGATTCGAGCCTTTATGTTTCTAGTTGTTGCCTTTGTATCGGCGATTTTAAGTGAGAGGATAGCGAAGATGATTGATAGCCTCAATCTAATCGGTAGTGAAGTATCAAGGGTAGCAAGAGAAGTAGGGGTAGAGGGTAAACTAGACGCACAGGTGGAAGTGCCGGGTATTGAGGAGACCTGGAAGGAGCTGACAGATAATGTAAACATGCTGGCGGCAAACCTGAGAATTCAGGTTAGAGACATTGCGAAGGTCGCCGCCGCAATAGCCGCTGGTGACCTCACGCAAAAAATCACGGTAGATGCAAAAGGGGAAATGCAGGAGCTAAAGGACACTATAAACAACATGATTGATAGCCTCAACACCCTTGTTGCTCATGTGAAGGATTCTGCCAATACTGTTGCTTATTCCGCTCAAGATATTGCAGCCTCGGGTACTGAGATGAGCATGTCCACAACACAGGTGGCAGCATCAGTGCAACAGATAGCAAAGGGTGCACATGATCAGGCAGAGAAGATAGATGTGGCATCCCTGTCTCTTGAGCAGATTGCAAAGGCTGCTACTGATGTATCTGAGAGGGTGGATGAAGTGAACGAGGCGGCATCTGCTGCGAATGAGAGTGTCCAGAAAAGTATTAAAACAGTGGGTGTGGCGGTAAAAGCCTGTCTGAGAGTAGCAGAGGTAGCAGAGGAGACATCAGCAACAGTTGAGACCTTGATGCAGAGAGCGGAGAAAATTTCTAAGGCACTGGATGTTATCACGGGGATTGCATCCCAGTCAAACCTGCTTGCATCGAATGCTGCAATAGAAGCTGCAAGGGCAGGTGAGGCAGGCAAAGGGTTCGCTGTGGTTGCAGAAGAGGTGCACCGGCTTGCAGTGGACAGCAAAAAATCGGCGGGAGAGATTGCGGAACTTGTAGAGTCTGTACAGAAGGAAACGGTATCTACATCAGAGGCAGTGAAAACAATTAGAGGAAGTGTGACAGCAAGCAGAGAAGCAAGAGCTAAAACCTCAGCGGCTCTTGATAACATCACATTCACGCTGAAGCAGACAACAAATGCAGCGCGGGCTATTTCAGAAACAGCAGCCCTGCAGAAGACAAGTATCGAATCGGTGGTAAAGATGGTGGA
Organism: Candidatus Methanophagaceae archaeon; assembly: GCA_013374505.1. GTDB lineage: Archaea > Halobacteriota > Syntropharchaeia > Alkanophagales > Methanospirareceae > QENJ01. The sequence continues at coordinate 10,085 of QENJ01000085.1, read as the reverse complement.
AGGGGTGTCAGAGATTGCAAAGGAAACATCAGCAAGTTCTGATGAATCTGCTGTATCTGCTCAGGAGCTAACCTTCGTTATGGGACAGCTCACAACTTCGGGGCAGGAGCTGGTAGGTATTGCCGCGGAACTCCATGATGTGGTAGAACGGTTCACACTCAGTGATGAACCGGTGGAGGATAAAACCACCAAAAAAGCGCTAAGAGGAGATAAAAAATGAGGGGGATAAATAAGAGATGAAAAAAGTAAGAGTATTGTTAGTGGACGATTCCACATACATAAGGACGGTTCTTGGTAGCATATTAGCCGAGGCGGGATTTGAAGTAGTTGACGAAGCCGCAGATGGCGAAGAGGCTATTCGGAAGTATATGAATCTCAAACCAGACGTAGTATTGATGGATGTTGTAATGGAGCCTATGGGGGGAAAGGCAGCGACACAGGCGATACTGGATAAAGACTCAGCGGCAAAGATATTGATGGTTACGGTGTTGGAAGATAAGAATATACTGGTGGATTTGGTGAATATGGGGGCAAAAGGCTATATCACGAAACCGTTCTCGAAAGAGGAAATTACAGAAAAGATAAAGGAAATTATGGAGGGGTATTGAATGATGCAGGATACAAGAATTATGTATATTCTCAGGGTTATAACTGGGGGTGGTAAAGTTGACTGAAACAAGAGCAAAAGAATTCGAAAAAAAAAAATGCTGGAGCAGATATTGAAGACTGCCGCTTCAAAGTCATTGATTTATTTGCAATTCTTTATTGGCAGAGTGATCAAAATCGAATCGCTATCTATTTACGAGACTGCACAGCAATTAAAAACAGAGCAGGATTCTGTTATATCCAGGATAGAGTTAAGAGAGGGCAGTGACCTGGTTGGAAGTATATACATGATATTTCCATTTAAAATTGTGCACCGACTTGCAGAAGGCATGTATGCTGATTTGATCCCGGAGATTTTAGAGAAGCATGTTTTAGATATGGCGGAGGAGATGACCAATATTATCTCGGCACCACTCAGTGAGGCTGTCACTTTCTTCCGTCGTACAACAGTCATTCCTTCGGTTGCACGCATAATTAGCTATGACGAGTTCAAATCTTTGCCGTTAGCAGAGGATTTGGTTTTAGAACTAAAAACTGGTGGCAACATGTGTGGTGAAATTTACTTTGTGCTGGAGGAGGAGACAGTAAAGAAATTAAGAAGAACGCTGAGGATGAAGGCGAGGGGGTAATGGAACCATACAAGATGCAGGAAGAACGTATAAGGATTGGGGCACTTCGATTTTTTTGATAGTTTTAGACGGAAATATGAATATTTAGGACTTCATCAAAACTGTGGAATACGGACAGAAATATTAATTCCGGTTGGATCCCAGGGGCTAAAAATGATAAATGTGCTGGTAGTGGATGACTCGTCACTGATGAGGCAGATGATATCAGAAATGCTGGACTCAGCGTTGGACATACGAGTAGTTGGCACTGCCAGAGACGGCATGGATGCAGTAGAGAAGGCAGAAAAACTCAGGCCTGATGTTGTAACCATGGACATAGAGATGCCGAGGATGGATGGATTGACTGCTTTGAGTTGTATAATGTCGAAAACTCCGGTACCTGTGGTGATGCTCACGGCAATGGGCAAAATAGAAGCGGACCTTGCCGTAAAATCCATTGAGTACGGTGCTGTGGATTTCGTATCAAAACCCAGCAAGACTATCTCTTTGGACATAGAAGAGGTGAAAGATGAACTGATAAGCAAGGTCCGGGCTGCCTCAACCGTGAATGTAAAAAAGATATTTTTCAAGGTGGTGGAAAGAAGATTGATAGAAAAACTGTTAACACCACCGAAAACAGACAAAAAAGTTATGATTATTGGTGCGTCAACAGGAGGACCTCATGCACTATCAGAAATCATACCGAAACTGCACAGAACATTCCCCTTAGCAGTTTTGATTGTTCAGCACCTGCCAGTTGGCTTCACGAAAAGCTTTTCTGAACGACTGAGCTGGCAGACTTCTATCACATTGAAAGAAGCGGAAGATAATGATGTTATAAAACCAGGTCATGTATTCATTGCACCATCTGGTTATCATACAGTTGTAAAAAACGGTAGGATAGAATTAAATAAGCGACCAAAGGTGAACCGGATGAGACCAAGCATAGATGTAGCAATGAAATCAGCAGCAGAAGCATATAATGACAAGGCTATTGGCGTGCTGCTCAGTGGTATGGGGAAAGACGGTGCAGAGGGTATGAAGGCAATAAGGGGACGAGGGGGGAAGACTATTGTGCAGGATGAGCTCACAAGTGTTATATTTGGCATGCCGAAGGCAGCAATAGAGGTGGGTGCTGTGGACAAGGTTGCAGCACTGCCGGATATTGTGGATGAAATAATGAGGAGGATGTAACACTTTTTCTTTTTTCGAAAAAAGAAAACCTGTGCTAAAAGAAAAAACAATAGTTTCTTTGGTAAAGCTTTCTTTTTAATTACGATAGCGTAAAAAATGGTTGACGTATCAAAATATAAGGAACTGTTCGTAAACGAGTCAAGGGAGCATCTGCAATGTATAAGTATAAATCTGCTGACGTTGGAGACGGAACCCGAGAACACAGACGCATTAAAGGAAACGTTCCGGGCGGTGCACACATTGAAAAGCATGGCTGCCACCATGGGACATCCAGAGATGGAAAACCTATCGCATGAGATGGAGAGCGTGCTTGACATGCTGAGGAAAGGGACTGAAATTGAGAAAGGAACTGTTGATGTTTTGTTAGAATGCCTTGACAACCTGGAAACGCTTGTCGAAAGTGTAGCATCCGGGAAAACGGTTGAGCGTGATTTAACAGCACTGTACAAAAAACTGGATTATATTCTGCCGACAAAAGAAGGTTTTGACGTATCAATCGTTACGAAAGGAAAGAAAAGGGAGGAGGCAGGAAGGGTCGGTCCTACAATACGGATAGGCATAGAAAAGATACAGGCATTGCAGAACCTTGTTGGAGAATTAGCGATAGCAAAGATGAGGCTTCTTCAGATAGCATCAAAACAAGCCAGCCATGAGCTCAATGAGATAACAGCCACAATAGACCGGCACACATCAGAACTACAGGACAGGGTAATGGAGATGCGCATGTTCCAAGTTGGATACCTATTTGACAAGTTTCCGAGAACAGTGAGGGATTTAAGCAGGAAAACAGGGAAAGAAGTAGATTTTGTTGTATCCGGTAAGGAGATAGAACTTGACCGTCTTGTGCTTGATGAGATAAATGATGCAGTACTGCACCTGCTGCGTAATGCGGTGGATCATGGAATAGAGAAACCAGAAGATAGGAAAAAGGCTGGTAAAGAGGATAAAGGAAAGGTTATATTGAGTGCGATGAGAGAAGGGAACCATGTTGTTGTATCAGTCGAGGATGACGGCAGAGGAATGGATATAGAAGAGCTAAAAAGTATAGCAGTGGAAAGAAAATTTATAACCAGTTATGAAGCATCTAGGATGAGTGACACGGATGTTTATGAACTCTTGAGTGAGCCGGGGCTGAGCACGGCAAAAGAGATTACGGATATTTCAGGCAGGGGTGTAGGCTTTGATGTTGTGGAATCAAAGGTGAAATCGCTGGGTGGAAGCGTCAGAATAACATCAGAAAAAGGTAGGGGCACAATCGTTGAACTTCGTCTGCCGTTGACTACCGCGATTATTAAATCTTTACTTGTTGGTGTAGAAAGCGAGATTTATGCCATTCCATTAGATTCCGTCAGGGAAATAGTAGCAGTTGGCGAAAAGGATTTGAAAACTGTGGAAGGGAAAGAGCTATTTAGATATAGGGAACATGTCCTGCCGCTGCTACGACTGAAAAGCATTTTGGACGTCCCCGGAAACGAGGATAGGATCGGTCCTGTTGTGGTGGTGGAAAGAAACGAGAAAATCTTTGGGGTTATGGTTGACAGACACATAGGTCAGCAGGAGATAGTAGTCAAGCCATTGGAAGGGATGCTCAAGGGTAGGAAAGAATTTACAAGCGCAACGATACTCGGCGATGGTACGGTTGCGCTCATCTTAGATGTAGGTGGGTTGGTATAGGATCCTTAAAGTAGAGACTGAAAAAGTCAGCAAAAAAATAAGTGGACATCATAGTATAGCAGATAGAACCATGAAGAAAAGAATCACCATCATTTGCGGGCTATCGCTGGTTGCCCGGGTCTTGACAATAGGCTGCCTGCAGCCACCGCCGCAGGAACCACAACCAAAGGAGGTTATCGCAACGAAAGCGGCACCTAATGCTATCGGGCCGTACAGCCAGGCGATCAAAGTAGGAGATATGCTCTTCTGCTCTGGTCAGATCCCAATCAATCCGGAGACCGGCGATATAGTACGAGGCCCAATAGAAGCGCAGACACGCCAGGTGCTTGATAATCTCGGTGCGGTGCTTACAGAAGCCGGTATGGACTACACCGACGTGGTTAGTGTCTCGGTATTCATAGCGGACATGGACAACTTCAACAGGATCAACCAGGTCTACGCGGAATACTTCTCGGAGCGCCCGCCAGCACGCTGCGCGGTCGAAGTATCCCGGTTACCAAAAGATGTCGAGATTGAAATATCCCTGATCGCAGTCAAAACACAGTGAACGGTAGTTTCTCAGAATACTCTATGTTCTCATCGCTATAATAGCTCATTTGGCACCTACGGGTTCCCGATGGCTACATTGGCAATCTTCACACCAAACAACTCGTTAGTAAACGGAAATGCACCGTGAACCACTATTATCCTCAGTGTCGGGAAGTCGTTTGCGGCTACCAGGAATATCTTTTTTATGGATGCACGCAAAGGAAAGTTTATAGACTAAAAATGTACAGGGTGAGATTTCATGGTAGGGGCGGTCAGGGCGCAAGAGTTGCCAGTAAAGTGCTGGGTACCGCGGCATTTTTGGACGGCTACTATGCTCAGGACTTCCCATTGTATGGTGCCGAGAGGCGGGGTGCACCAGTAGCTGCCTCTACACGCATATCCGAAGATCCCATCATGGAACGAGGAGTGATACCAGAACCAGATATTGTGATAGTCATGGACGAAACCCTGTTGCAAGATCCTTTGACGATGCCGCTATCAGGACTTAAACCGGGCGGCATAGTACTTATAAACACTACCCATAGCCCAGCGGAGGCGAAGGCTGTGTATAAGATCACTGCCCAGGTAATAACACTGGATATAACGAAGATTGGGCTTGATATGCTAGGAATGCCGATCCTTAGCACCCTTGCAGGCGGAGTTGCCGCCAGGATCGTTGGTCTTAGCGAAGATTCTTTAAAGGCTGCCGTGGAAAAAGTATTATCTGAGATCATAACAGACAGAAAACTTTTAGATAAAAACGTAGCTGCTGCACTATATTGTTTCAATGCCATCACACCAGCAAAAATAGAACTAAAAACTATTGATACAAACAAAAAAAAGAGCACTGTTATCTCACTACCGTTCGAACCCGCAGAAATTTCCAGTCCTGCTATAAACGCTACCGGCAATACGCCCTTGCGAATGACCGGTAACTGGCGCGTTTTTAGACCTGCCTGGAATTACGAGGCCTGCACCCGGTGTATGATCTGCGTTGCCAGATGCCCAGATGGCTGTATTTTAGTAAATGAAGATGGCTATCCATATACCGATTACGATAACTGTAAGGGCTGCCTGATCTGTGTCGGGGAATGTCCCACAAATACTTTAGGCAAGGTAATGGAGGTTCATGCCAAGAAGGTGACCGGATAAAAAGGGGGAAAATAAATTATAGACACAGATTAACACTGATTAACACAGATAAAAATAAATCAGTGCAATCTGTGTAAATCAGTGTCTTAAATTAAATAGAAGGCAGTTATACTCTATATAAAATGAGAAAAGAGATGCTCACAGGCAATGCCGCGGCTGCATGGGGGGTGCGATTGGCCGAAGTGGATTATATCCCTATCTATCCGATAACGCCCCAGACAGAGATTATCGAGACATTGGCAGGGTGGATTTCAAATGGCGTTATGGATAGCAGGTTCGTTACTATGGACTCCGAGCATTCGATGCTAACAGCAGCGGGATCTGCTTCTGCTACGGGCGCTCGTGCTTTTACGGCTACATCTAGTCAAGGGCTTCTGTATGGTTTTGAGATGCTCTATGCAGTGGCCGGCTGGCGAGTACCTCTGGTGATGGTAAATGTATCGCGGGGCTTGTCTTCTCCGATTACACTCGAGCCTGACCATAACGATGTACTAGCAGCAAGGGACACGGGATTTTTGCAGATACATTGTGAGACCTGCCAGGAGGTTTTAGATTCTATCCTGATGGCATACCGATTGGCAGAGGACGAGCGGGTGCTGCTACCCATATTTGTTAATCTGGACGGTTTTTATCTCTCGTTTACCCGTGAACCCGTAGAGGTGCCAGATGTGGAGCAGGTCAGAAATTTTCTGCCGCTTTATCAGCCGAAGCACGCTTTTTTCAAGGCTAGTCAACCAATGGCCCAAAGCGCGGCAGTACTTGGCGGGTTAGCGTATTCATATTTCAAGTACCAGATGCATATGGCGAGTCAAAACGCGCTGGCGGTCTACAAAGAGGTCTGTGATGAATTCGAAACCGGATTTGGTCGAAACTATGATACCATCGAAGGCTATATGCTGGACGACGCTGATTATGTTCTCGTTATGACCAACTCCTTCTCCACTCTCGGCAAGGCGGCTGTGAATGCAGCCAGAGAACGAGGATTAAAGGCTGGGCTTTTGCGGTTGCGGCTCTTACGGCCATTTCCTGTGACGGATCTAAAAGCTGCAGTTACTGGTAAGAAGGCTGTTGCGGTCATAGACCAGAACATCAGCATAGGCAAGGGCGGGATTCTGCATTCTGAGATTGCCAGTTGCCTATACCATGAGAAACATAGGCCACTATTGCTATCTTTTATTGCCGGACTTGGCGGTAAAAACATAAGCCCTGACGAGTTTGAGTTCATCATTAATAAGATGGTTACGGGTGCTGATACAGAAGATGCGGGAACCGCTCAACTACTATATACGGATACGGAATGGCAGGAAATGGGGCGATTGAAGGGGATGGCGGGAAAGGGGTAAAAGATATGGGTGTGGAACGTATAAAATCAATCAAAGGCATCCCGCCTGAAGAGAATGTGCTCCCCGGCACTCCAGCTTGTGCGGGTTGTGGTGGACTTTTGGCTTTGAGGCACTGTATGAAGGCACTGGGACAAAAGATAGTAATAGTAAATGCAGCCGGTTGTTTCACGCTGCTTACCATCTATCCATATACCCCATTTAAGAATTCTTGGCTTTATACCGCAATGGCATGTGCACCAGCCGGAGCGCAAGGGATACGGGATGCGCTGGACATTTTAATAAAAAAAGGTAGGCTCGATCCGGACGAGGATTTGAAGGTGGTTGTATTGACCGGAGATGGGGCTGCTTACGATATGAGCCTTTCTTCTACTTCGGGGGCTATCAACCGCAACCTCGACTTCTATTATATCTGTTATGATAATGAGGCATATGGCAATACCGGCGTCCAGTGGTCAGGAGCAACACCATTTGCATCAAAGACCGGCACAACCCCTCCCGGTATGATACGCCCAATGGGTGCGGAACTTGTAAAGAAGGATCTATTTGCGATTTGGGGAAGTCACAAGCCGCCCTATCTTGCTACTATCTCGCCAGCCCACCCTGTTGATTTGATTAACAAATTCAAAAAGGCAGAACAGTACAACGGCCCAAAACTGTTTATCGCTCTTTCTCCGTGCCCGCCTGGCTGGGGAATAGACACGTCATACACGGTAAAACTAGCAAAACTGGCGGTTGATACTGGCGTTTGGGCACTAAAAGAGGCTGTTTCTGGCGATCTAAAACATACTGTTGTCCCCAAAAGATTTAAGCCTGTGGAAGAATATCTACAAGTACAGGGCAGGTTCGCCCATCTCTTTAAACCTGTAAGACAGGAGGCGGCACTGAATAAGATTCAGGAGGGCGTAAATGAGTATTGGAACAGACATAAGCTTCTTCTTTAACCCGAAAACAATCGCCGTTGTTGGCGCTTCGCCAACCCCCGGAAAACCGTCTCATATTATCTTGGAAAGCCTTAAGCGAATCGGTTTTAGAGGGACTATCTATCTGGTAAATCCCAAATATCCATCTATTGACGGTCGTAAGTGCTATCGCACAATGACCGAGATAAAGGACGATATAGATGTGGCTATCCTTGCATTACCTGCCTCTAAAGTGTTGGGTGTCCTGAAGCCAGTCGAAAATGTCAAGGGTGCAATCATTGTCAGTGCGGGCTTCAAGGAGGTCGGGGATTCCGGGCGACGGTTGGAAGAAGCGCTAAAAGAGATTGTTGCGCGGAAAGGGATACGGATCATCGGTCCAAACTGTTTGGGTATATATGATACTGTGTCCAGGCTGGATACTTTTTTTATACCTGTGGAACGGGTGAAGCGGCTCAAAAGAGGCAGGATCTCTATACTCACTCAAAGCGGTTCTTTTGCTGAAATGATCGTGGATGAGCTGGCGTCAGAGGGTATTGGTGTCGCAAGGATTGTGAGTTATGGGAATAGGGTTGATGTTGGTGAGACCGATTGCCTCGATTTCCTGGTTGATGATGATGCAACGAAGGTTGTTGTCCTATACATGGAATCGGTAGACGACGGAAGGCGGTTTGTAGAGGTGGCATCGCGCTGCACAAAGAAAAAGCCCGTTGTTGCTGTTAAGGTTGGTAAAAGGGAGGCGGGAGTACATGCTGCCAGATCACATACGGGTGCAATATCCGGTAGATATGAGATATACAAAGCGGCATTTAAAAAGACCGGGATAATCGAGGTGGATGGCTATGAGGGGTTAAAGGATGCCTGTAAGGTTTTGAACACATATGACCTGGTCGCTGGCAAAAGGGTTTTGATTGTAACGGATGGTGGTGGCGTTGGTGTAAGTATGGCTGATGCCTGTGAAGGTTTGGGGCTTGAAGTGACCGGACTTACAGAGGCGACGAGAAAACGCTTGAGCGCCAAACTGCCCGGTTTCACTGCTACTGGTAATCCCATAGACCTGACCAGTAGTGTTACTGATGAGCATTACGTTATTGCCCTTGAGGAGGGCTTGAGGGACGAATACGATATTGTCATTGTAATTGTTCTATGGGGTCCATCCGAAATTACTGAACGACTGGTAGATAAGCTGAAAGTGATCAGAGACAGATACAATAAACCGATACTCATATGTAGTCCGGGTGGTAAGTTTACAAGGCGAATGGCAAAGCATTTCGAGGAGAAAAAAGGTTTGCCTGTTTTCTTTACACCGGAAAGCGCAGCTAGGGCGGCTGCGGTCTTAGCTGGCGGTAAGATGTAAGTTTTAAATACTTTTATATTTATATTGAATAATACTATTGGAAATATAACCACAAAGGTGTACAAGTAATGACCGAAGCAACAAAGAAACTTCAATACACGCTGATTATTATGAAGCCAGACGCACTGGTGAAATCATTGACCGGGAACATCCTCGCCCGCTTTTTAGAAGCACGTCTGAGGATTATTGGTGCAAAGGTTGTCAAAGTATCGCGGGAACTTGTGGAGCAGCATTACGCGCATTTAATAGACGAACCGTTTTTTGATGATCTTTATGAATATTTTTCCGGTAAAACCTATGGCCCTGACTATGAACGCGTACTTGTGTTTGTGTATGAAGGGGAGGACACAATCGCAAAAGTGCGAAGGATCGCCGGTGCAACGAATCCGCTCGAAGCAGACCCGATTTCTATCCGCGGAGCATACGGCAGGATTAACAAAAAAGGCGTTATGGAAAATGTCATTCATTGCTCGGACTCCGAAGAATCCGCAAAAAAAAAGAGATCTGTCTTTGGGTCGATCCGGACGAGATTATTAAAGAAATCTACCCCACCAAAAAGGTCATTAAGAACAATTACGAAGTGATTGAATGGGCATAGTGCGTTCATGTGTCAATGCGTGAATTCGTTTATGTGGGTGGCCTTACGAACGTTCTTTATAGTTCTTCTTCACTTTTGCATCTGTCGCAGGGTCTACCATGGTTGCTT
>QENJ01000011.1 GCA_013374505.1 Candidatus Methanophagaceae archaeon | reverse complement strand
GATATTTAGTTTATCGCTCGATTTCAAGCAATTTGTGAAGGGATTAGAATGGTTCATCGAGAACGCAAAATGTCCTGGGTGCCAGAAGGATGACTGCATTGGTGTGAGGTAAGAAAATGCTGTTTGAAAAACCTTTTCTTAGAAAGAAAAGCTTTACCAAAAGGAATAAATAAACGAAGGTCATACATTTTATACCAATGAAAATCTTTGTTAGTTCAACGTATGTGGACTTGAAGAAGTATCGGGCTGAAGCAAAGCAGGCGATAGAAGAAAGTAGAAACGAATTTGTGGGAATGGAAACGTTTCCGAGCCACACGCATGAACCTTCGGAATTTTGCCCTGAGCGAGTAGAAGAATGCGATGCCTTTGTTCTCCTTGTTGCATATAGATATGGGGATATACCCGAAGGGGAGAAGAATTCAATAACACAGTTAGAATATGAACACGCACGGAAGAACAAGATTCCTGTTCGGGTTTATCTAACTGATGACGAGTTTTCATGCCCTCCTAAAGTCACAGATGAAAATCGAGAACGTATTAACGAATTCCGTTCGTTGCTCTCAAAGAAGCATACGTGCTCATATTTTTCGACACCAGAGGGTCTTTATGATAAATTGACATTGGATCTAATGCAATTTCCTGTTCCGCCGTATATCGCTCATCCATACCCTTTGCAGGCAAATTTCACGGGCAGAGAGCAAGAGAGGAAAATGTTAACCGATTGGTTGACCGGAGACAATCACCCGATGTTATCAGTTATTGCTATTGGCGGTATGGGGAAGACGGCACTAACGTGGTACTGGCTTATGGAAGATATTTTAGGGAGTGACGAACAGCCGCGGAAGATTGTCTGGTGGTCATTTTATGACTATGAGTCAAGTTTTGGTAGATTTATCAAGAAGGCGATTGAGTACTTCAGCGATGATGCAGTTGATTGGGATTCGCTTGAATCAACAAGGGACCAGATGGAGTTTCTTTATAAAATTCTGTGTGATAATCGCTTTCTTTTGGTGCTTGATGGAGTAGAACGTGTTTTGCGTGCCTATTACAACTTGGGCTCACCTTATCAGGGCGATGAAATCAAAGAGGATGAAAGTGGGGACTTTCGTGCTTGCATAGAGCCAAATTGCGGTATGTTTCTTCAGTGGCTGGCAAGTGGCAAGCCTCGGACAAAAACGTTGTTGACCAGTCGTTTGTATCCAAAAGAGCTTGATGAGTTAGATGGATGCATAAAAAAGGACTTGACTCAATTGGACAAAGACGATGCGTTGGAGTTTTTCAAAAGACAGGGCGTTAAAGGCACAAGAGCGGAAATAGAAATAGCTTGTGAAAGTGTTGGTTATCACCCGCTTTACCTCAGACTGCTTTCGAGTATGATTGTGCGTGACCCTAAAAATCCGGGGGATATACAGGAATGGCTGAAATACAATCTCATATCCAAGTTGAAAGGTAAAGAAGGACACAACATTTTAGAACTTTCTTATAATTCGTTGGACACGAAAAAGCAGGCGTTTATAAGCAGACTTTCGGCATTCAGAAATCCTATGGATTACGATGCGATTTCAATTTTTAATGATTTTGGTAGTGAGGATAAATTTAACGATGTTTTGATTGAACTTGTGGAAAGAGGAATGCTTTTCAGGGAAGAGAAGGGCAATAAATTTGATTTGCATCCTATTGTGAGGAGGTACTGTTATGTGCGTTTAATGGATAAAGAAGGAGTTCATACCACACTCAGGGATTATTTTGCTAAAATTCCAGAACCAAAAAAGATAGAGTCCGTGGATGATTTAGCACCTGTTATTGAACAGTATCACCATACAGTAAGAGCGGGTAGATATGATGAGGCGGTTGTGTTATTTCGGGATAGGCTTGCAGAGCATTTATTAGGCACTTTTGGGGCATATCAGATAAGAATTGAACTTCTTCGTGATCTTTTTCCCGGTGGCGAGCATAAATTATCGAGATTGAATGATAAAGAAGAGCAGGCATGGACGATGAATGCACTTGCAGTTTCTTATGGACCTTCAGGGCAGTCAAGAAGGGCAATGCCACTGTTAGAGAGGGCAATTGCAATTTGGAATGAACAGGGTAATAAAAAATGGTTAGCTATTAGTCTTAGTAACCTCGCTATGAACCAGATTCGAATCGGCGAACTGGATGCTGCTGAAGACAATTACAGGCAAAAGATTAAAATCTGCCATGAGATTAGAGAGGAATCTAGGGAAGCAAGGGGGCAGAGATCACTTGGACTAATACACTCGTATCAAGGAAACTTTGACGAATCGGAAAAGGAACTTAAACGAGCTCTTGAGTTATTTAAGAATTTGAAGGAAGTTGAACGATCTAAAGGAATTGTTTATCTATATTGCGCCTTCCGTTCCCTGCTCATGCCCAACATTGACGGGGGACTCAAATTTGCCAAAATGGCACGCAAACAAGCAGAAGTTGACTATTCAGAAAGAGAGATCATCCGAGCAGAATACTTCTTGGGTGCTGCTTACCTTATGAAAGGAAACCTTGTCAAAACCGAGGAACATTTAACCGAAGCTTTGAAACGAGACCGAAAAATCGATCTTGTGGAATTTGAACCTGACATTCTTTTGGAGTTTGCGAAACTCAGGTTTAAGCAGAATCATAAAAAAGAGGCTTTGAAATTTGCAGAGGAAGCGTTGCAGATTGCGGACAGATGCGAATACCGATCGATGCAAGCGGATATCCACAACTTTATAGCGGAGTTTTATCTGGATGCTGGAGAGTTGGAGAAGGTGAAAGAGCATGGTGAAATCGCAAAGGAGCGGGCGGATTGTGGGTATAAACCTGCGTTGGAGAAGGCGGGAAAAATGCTGGATAAAATCAAATTTAATTAAATGAATTAACATATAATTACATAATGATGGAAAAAGCCGGAATTCCAAGAAGCCACTTTAGATATGTACTTGAACATATAGCTAAGGGAGATTGTATTTTTTTTCTCGGTGCGGGTGCAGGCGTTGGTAAAACTCCGCAACGGACCTTACCTACCGGGAAAGCTCTGGTACGAGACTTAGTATCCGATATGGCTATAACTAATGCGGATTACTTACCACTCCCTACGGTCTCGCATTATTACGAGATTGTAAATGATAGACCAACATTGGATGACTTTCTTAGGTCTAAACTAAACTCAAGAGATCTTAGAACACCTGAAACCTACGAAGCGATTGTGGATATTATTGAGCATCAACGTGACTCTAATCCCTCTCCATTGGTTATAACAACAAACTATGATTTATTTTTGGAGAGAGAACTTGATTTACGCAATATTCGTTATAATGTTTTCATACAGGATAGAAGTGGAAGGATAGATGAATTTTGGCGTCCAGAAAAAGATACTGAGGTCACTTTATATAAATTTCATGGTTGCTTGGATAAAGTAGAATCTATTGTTATAACCGATGAAGATTATATTGAATTTCTCTGTGGTATTTTTGGAGAATCAAAAATCCCCTATTATTTTAAGGATTTAGTCCAATCTAAGAGCCTAATATTCATTGGTTATAGTCTTCTCGATTGGGATTTTCGCGTTTTTTTCAAATCGGTTGAAGAGCAAAGAAAATCTAATAAAAAGAAACATTTTGCTGTTTTATTAAAACCAACAGAACTTTCAGATGATGTTTGGCTTGCATGCAAGGAATTTTGGTTAAAGAAGGAAGTGCGCATTATTGAATATGATGCTCTTAATTTTTTTGAATGAAATAAAAAGAGAATTGGAGGCGGTAGCTCATGAATAATAAAAATAAACGCCCTTATAAATCGCTTTTGTCGTATGATACAGAAGATAAGGATATATTCTTTGGTCGCGATGATGACATCAAGATATTGAGTTCTATGATTTCAACATCGCGTCTTACTTTATTATACGCTCAGTCTGGAGTCGGAAAGACTTCTTTATTGAAAGCGGGTGTAATACCGGAGTTGGAAGATAGAGGATATACTCCTATATTAGTGCGTTTTGAGAAAGATCCAATTAAATCTCTTTATGCAACACTCGAATCGCATCTAAAACACAAAATAGAAGTATCTAAAGACAAGAGTATTATAGAGGTTATTGAGAAAATACCGGAGTTTTGGAATAAACGAGTTATCTTAATATTCGATCAATTTGAGGAACTTTTTACAATTGATTATTTGCGCAAAAAGCGGAATTCGTTTGTAGAACAAATTTCTCAATATATTAACAGCGATAAACCTTTTATACGTTTGGTATTTTCTATACGTGAAGATTTTTTGGCAGAATTAGATGTTTTTCGTCTATCTTTAGTAAATCCATTTCAAAACCGATACCGATTACTGCCGCTTACAAAAGAAAATGCTGAAAAAGCGATAGAAAATCCCATTGGCTCTGCTATTGGGTTAAATTATCGTTATGAATCTAAATGTCTTGATAGTATTTTAAATGAGATTACTAACTGGGAAGGTTATGTTGAACCATCGCAATTACAAATTGTTTGTGATAGACTATGGGGTGAAAGAGATAAAATAAATAAAGTTATAACATTCCAAAGTTATAGGCGATTGGGGGGAGTAAAAGATATATTGCAATATTACTTACAGGATTATTTGAGGCGAACAATTCCTCTACACTTATATAGAGCATCTGAGGAGCTACTCAAACTTCTTGTCACAAAGCGTGGAACTAGAAATTATGTGATGGAGGATACACTCAGAGAAAAATTTAGTAATTCAAAATACATTTCGGATGTATTGGAGAGACTTATAAATGAACGCATTATACAACGAGAGAAGAGATTGGAAGATCCATGGATATATCTGACTCATGAATGTCTAATTAAAGCAGTTAATAATTTGGAATTAGTAATCGAAAAGAAAAAAATCCCTCAAAAATATCATTTAAATCGAGTCTATTTATGTTCTACGATTGCTGATCTAAAAGATTTTAGACAGAGTGCAAGTTTCGCTATTGAAGATGCAGGACTTGAATTGTTAGTTTTTGAAAGAGCTAAAGTAGAACTCATTCCTCTTGAAAAAAGTTCCAATATTTTCAAAAATATGATGGATGAGTGTGATGTGTTCATATTGATTGTAGGATTTCGGTATGGATATGTAGCGGATGAAAAAGGAAAATCTGTGTTAGAAATAGAATATGAATACGCGGTGAGGAATAAAAAAACAATTCTAGTATATTTGATTGATGCAAAACATCCTACGTCCCCTCATTTAATAGACACTGATAAAGAGAAAATAGTTGCATTTAGAAAGAGACTTCAAAACGATTATCCATGCACAATTTTCACTACTCCTGAAGATCTAAGAGAAAAAATTTATCACAACCTTCGGAGGCTACCACGACGTCCTTATTTTGCACATCCCTATCCTTTGCAAAAGAACTTCGTAGGTAGGACTGAAGAGCGTGAAACTCTTACAAACTGGTTAATAGCGGAATTCCATCCGATGCTTTCTATTGTTGCTAGTGGAGGTATGGGGAAAACAGCGTTGGCATGGTATTGGCTTCAAGAAGATATTATCGGAAGAGAATATCAACCAAAAGGGATTATATGGTGGTCGTTTTACGATAAAGAAGCAGGTTTTGAAAGTTTTCTCGATCATTCAATTGAATATGCAAGTGGTGGAAAAGTTGATGCAAAGAAAATTGAATCAACAAAAGATAAATTGGATATACTTTACACTTTTTTAAGTGAAAATCATTTTCTCCTAGTTCTGGACGGTGTTGAAAGTCTTTTGAGGGCTTATGTGGGCACGGGTTCTCTATATCAAGGCGATGATGTTAAAGAGGATGAGAAAAAGGATTATAAAACCTGTGTTGATCCAAACTGCAGAACTTTCCTTCAGATGCTTGCAAGCGTTCCAAAAACAAAAACGTTGATTACAACACGTATAGGTCCAAAAGAACTTGATGATTTGGAAGGAGTTCTCACTATGGAACTAAGACAACTGAGTTTGGAAGATGCGGTTGAATTTTTCTACCGTCAAGGTGTTAAGGGCACAAGAGCAGAGATTATTGAAGCCTGCAAGTCTTATGGTTGTCATCCCCTTTCTTTGAGATTGCTTTCCGGGATGATCACACATGATCCAGAACATCCCGGGGACATAAGAGAATGGGTAAGGTACTATTCTAAGTTGAAAGATATAGGGGTATACAACTCCTTAGACATTGCTTATAATTCCCTTGACAAGAGAAAACAGGAGTTTATAAGCAGACTTTCCGCATTGAGAAACCCCATGGATTATGACTCGATTTTAATTTTTAATGTTTTTGGTAATGAAGAAAAATTGAATAATGTTTTGATTGAACTTGTAGACAGAGGAATGCTTTTCAGGGATGAGAAGAGCAATAAATTTGATTTGCATCCGATTGTGAGAAGATACTGCTATGACAGATTAAGGGATAAGGAATGTGTTCATTCAAAACTCAGGGATTATTTTGCTGAAATTCCAACACCAGAAAAAATTGTGTACATAGAAGACTTAGCACCTGTTATTGAACTGTATCACCACACAGTCAGAGCGGAGAGGTATGACGATGCAGTGAATCTATTTTATAATAGACTTCATGACGAATTATATTATAAATTTGGAGCATATCAAACAATAATTGAACTTCTTCGTGCTCTTTTTCCAGACGGTGAAGATAAACCTCCAAGATTTGAAGATGTATCTGCGCAGGCATGGACGCTGAATGCACTTGCAAATTCTTACTCGCTTTCAGGTCAGTCCAAAGGAGCATTGGTACTGTTAGAGATGTCAATTGAAATTGATGAAAAACGAATGAACAAAAAAAGTGTTGCCATTGGGCTGCTCAACCTCGCTGATGATCAAATTCGAATCGGCGAACTCGATGTAGCAGAAGCCGACCTCACGCGCTCAATTGAAATCAGTCGTGAGATCAGGGATGAATTTGCTGAAACGGTTGGTCATCAGGGACTTGGGCGACTGCTTGCGTATCGAGGGAAGTTTAAGGAGTCAAAAAAGAACCTTGCTAACGCAATAAAATTTGCACAAAAACTAAGAGAAAAGCAAAAAGAAGGTTTATCTCATTCATATTGCTCATTCCGCGCGCTTCTCATGTCCAATGCTGATGAAACCCTCAACTATGCCAAAAAATCCCGTGAACTTGCAGATGTTGGACATTATGAACGAGACATCATCTGGGCAGAATACCTCATTGGTGCTGCCTACCTTATGAAAGGAAATCTTGTAGAAGCCGAGAAGCATTTAACCGAAGCGTTAACCCGGGACAGAAAAATCAATCTTGTGGAATTGGAACCTGACATTCTTTTAGAGTTTGCAAAACTCAGATTAAAACAAAATCATAAGAAAGAAGCATTGAAACATGCAGAAGAAGCGTTGCTGATTGCGGACAGATGCGAATACCGGTTGAAGCAGGCAGACATGCACAACTTTTTAGCGGAGTTTTATCTGGCTGCCGGCGATTTAGAGAAGGCGAGAGAGCATGCTGAAATGGCAAAGGAGCGGGCGGAGTGTGGTTATAAGGTTGCGTGGGAGACGGCGGAGAAAATGCTGAATGATATAATGTAAGGTGGAAATAAGATGGAGCAAGAAAGCAAAGAGTTTAAGAATATAGAAAAACTAGTAAAAGAGAATAAGCTGGTTTTGACAAAGCAGTTTAAGGTTAAAGAAATAGGTATCTTCGGTTCTGTCGTGCGAGGCGAAGATAAAGAAACAAGTGATGTAGATATATTGGTTGAATTTGATGAGCCGATAGGATTATTTAAATTTCTTGAGCTTGAAGAGTACCTTAGCGACCTTATAGAGCGGAAAGTAGACCTTGTCTCTAAAAAAGCTCTTAAACCAAGAATAGGGAAACACATCTTGAAGGAGGTTGCATTCTTATGACGAAGAGGGAGTTAGGTGATTATATTTTGGGATTGATTTGGAGATTGTGTGGGAAGTGGTAAATACGGAATTACCACTAATTAAGCCTTTAATTCAGAAAGTTCTGGAGGAGGAAGTAACATGACAAAACTAAACTTTCTATGTACGAAATGCAGAAAAGAATTCGACAGTGACGTAGGCGAAATCTCGTTTCCAATAGAAGAAAACCGACCTCGTTTTGAAAAGGACATCGTGTGTCCCAAATGCGGTATTTTAACCATGGATGAAGCCGAACTGACAGAACTTGGGCAAACGCAATTAGGTGCAGTTTTCTTTGCGGGGCTAGAATAAAATAAATCACTCAAATTATCTGATGTTTCGACTTTATCAACTATGACTGGCTCCTAGAGACTATCCTAATGGCTAAAGCGACCTGTCCCAGTGTCCCTCCTATATTATTTTGTCAACCGCTACTAACCAAGTCCGCAGTACCAACAGCACCAAAAGCTTTAAAGAACATCATTGCTTCTGCGTACGCTTTAGCTTCTAGCTCTCGTGTCGTATCGTCGGAAACGCTGTATATCCGGTCCTTAAATACAGTTATTGCGAATTTACTGTACTTTCCAAAAATCTCGTCATTCTTCGTTATGCCTTTCTTTGCTGCTGCTTCTTTGTATTCTTCCAAAGTCCAGTCCCATATGTCTTCGTACAGCTCAGGTTCAAATATCTCTAATACTTCCCATACCAGATTCATCCAGAACGTGCCTACATTGCCTTTTAGTATCAGCCCTTTCGGGAACTTAGTGCTTATGAACTTAAGCGGGGTACCGGTAATACCATGCTGTGCAATCCGCACGTTAAGCGGTTCTATTGCCTTCGCTATCTCCACCGTTCGTTCTATATTTATTGATACCTGTTCAATGAGATTGCCTTGCGCATCATATATGTTGCCATGTGTTGACCCATTTGCAATAGCCAGCACCTGCGGAAATATGTCCCGCTTGTGAAGCTCGGTAATATACGTAGTCGCCTCATCTACCGTTGTAAGGACCAATCCATCTTTATCCTTCTTCCCTATCTCACCCACCTCTACTTCTAAGCCAAACTCTCTGCCCGCCATCTTTTCCTTAATGAAGTTCGCAAGTTCTGTGGTCACATCAATATTCTGCTGCAGCTCCGCCAAAGTCGTTTTTCCACTCAGGTCAAACAAAAAAGAAGCGTCTATCGCAAATGACGTGTATCCAGCCGCTATTTGTGCCTCTATTAATTCCTTCACGACTTTTAGTTCTTCTTCCGTACCTTTCTTTACCGTTATGTGGTCTGCATGTAGAGCCCACGTACCAAACCCTACGTCATTCGCAATCTCGCAAACGGCATTAGAAAACTCTTGCGGTGTCAATCCGGTATATCCGCCCTTCAAATCGCACTCTGATTTCGCGAGCTCGAATATAACGGCTGCTCTCAAATCTTTAGCTGCCCGGAATATGCCTTTTGCAACTCCGTGCACGATCCTAGTATTTGCAGCCATTATTAGCCCTTCTTTATTGTACAAAGCACCGAACATTTTATTCCCGGCTATAGGTCCAAATTCACCTCTTTCTTCCATCTTCCTTTTTTTCTCCTTTTAACTAAAGTTGAATGCCCCTTTAATTTCGCCAGCATATCATATATTATTCCTATACACTAAAAAGAGAGTATAGTAAAAAAAAGCTTTCGTGATTGTTAACGTTAAGCGTTACAATTCCGTTATACTCTACCCAAATATACAAATAGCCATAGCTGTCTTGATTGTGGTTGTCTGTAAATGTACCTTTTATACGTAAAAGCTTGCTATTATTAAGGGAAAGGGAAAATGATGATAAAGCGTATCGGACTGTTAACCAGTGGTGGCGATGCCCCTGGGATGAATGCTGCAATTCGCAGTGTGGTGCGATATGGATTACACTATAACTTAGAGGTAATAGGTATCTATCGTGGTTATGCGGGTTTGATTAACGAAGACTTAAAATCTTTAGACCACCGCTCGGTTGCCGGGATTATAAATAGAGGGGGGACGATCTTAGAGTCTCTACGATGTGACGAGTTCTTGACTGAGGAAGGACAGCGTAAAGCGGTAGAGGTACTAAAACGGCATAAAATCGATGCTTTAATTGTCCTAGGTGGTGATGGGACTTATCGTGGTGCAATCGAACTTTGGGAACGGTGGCATATCCCCTGTGTTGGGATACCAGCAACTATTGATAATGACATTAATGGCACGGATTTTGCTATTGGCGCGGATACAGCAATAAATACAGCCATAGAGGCAGTAGATAAAATTCGAGATACCTCTTTGAGTATGTCGCGAATTTTTGTGGTGGAAGTAATGGGTAGAGAGAGCGGATTTATTGCTAGTCAAGTTGCTTTAGCTTGCGGTGCTGAAGAGGTATTAGTTCCGGAGATAACGTATGATTTAGGGGACATGTACCATGACGTTGCCAAGGGGTGTTTAAAAGGCAAGGATCGCTGGATTATTATTGTTGCCGAAGGGGAAGATGCGAAGGCAAAAGAGATTGTGAAGAAGATTGCGGAGATGACTGGCTCAGAGACACGAGAAGTTGTATTAGGTCATATACAAAGAGGTGGGAGTCCTACCGCTCAGGATCGTCTATTAGCAACCCGTTTTGGTGCGGCTGCGGTGGATTTGATTTTAAATAACGAGTTTGGAAAGGCGGTATCAGTAAAGGGGAATCAAATATTAGCAGTGGATTTACATCTCGCGGTAGATAAGAAGAATGGTCAAATGGTAAAATCGTCATATCAACTGATGAGGCATTTAACGTAAGAAAGGTTTTTTTTGTGAACGAAAAAGGTACGGCTAATGAAGAATTGGCATAAAGGAAATATCTTCTTCTGGAGTTAATAGAGAATTAGTAATGAATGGTTGATAATAGCTAGGAAAAGATAACAGTAAAGGTATGAAGAAGGAAAGGAAATTCAGAAAATGCCCGGTCTGTGGCGTGAATGTGAACGCATATAATTTAGCAGAGCACTTGCGTAGTGTCCACAAGGACTCAATAGATGGCGGGGCTAGTCATGAGCGTGCAAAGACAAATCCTCTGAAGGTGGATACCGGGAATGGATGGATAGTGGATACAACCGCTTGTGAAGCGGCACTCGTGAAGGGTGCAGGACTCATTGCATCAAGAAAGTTTAAGAGAGCAATTAAAGTTCTCAAGCCAATCCCTGAGGAATACTCCGATATTGACAATGTGTACATGCTAATAGGGACTTCGTATATTCAGTTGAACCGACTTGATGACGCATTCACCTATTTTGAAAAAGCGGTGAAATCGGACCCGGATTATCCTGCTCATTGGTTTAATCTTGGATATGCCTACTTACATAAAGGTTATATCGCGAAATCACGTGAATGTTTGCACAAAACACTTGCATTGAATCCCGATAAAGAAGTGAAAGACAAAGCAAAAGAACTTCTGGACGGAATTAAGGCTGTTTTAGAACAGGAATTGGCTAATAAGCCTGGTATTAATCCAGAAACATATTCCGTGCTTGAAGAGCGGTTCCGCAGAGGTATAGACTTTATGATTAATGATGACTGGGGCGCAGCAATCGAGGAATTCCAGTATGTCGCAAGTATTGACAATACATCAGCAAAGGCTTATGGCAATTTGGGGCTCACGTATATACTCAAAGGCGAGTTTACGGAGGCAGAGAAGCACCTCAAGAAATCGCTTGATATAGACCCTTCATATAAACCGGCATTGGTCAATTATCGCGCATTAAAGAAGGTAAAAAAGAAAGTAGAGAGAGACCCGGATTATTTAGCGAATTTAAAGGATAAATTAAAGACGGGGTATTTTTAAAAAATGGAAATAGAAGACACATACTGTGAGGCATTTGAGGGTTTATTTGCAAGATTGTGCGTAACCGCGAACGATGAGAAACGGTTGAAGCGTGCGGCTTACAGCGCCACAGCATTGCCCTGCACGGTATTTGGCGAATCCGAAGGCGGGATAGAGCAGTGGTTGAACGAGCACGAGACACCTGACGGTCGAAAAGGCGCGATAATACAGATATGGGTGAATCACGGAAAAGATGCCGCCCAAAAACTGGAATACGAACTATCGAAACGGGTACGGCAGGGGATACTGGTTGTACCTACCACGTCTGTTTTCAACGCGCTTGAAACTTCCGATGGTAAGATAGACGTGATGAAAAAGATAGGGCATTGCGGTGACGGATACGAATCAGTAGAGCAGCGGTTTGGGAGAGAGGTGATAGCGGTGCCGATAATGATGGGCGAGTTTTGCGTGGAGCACTATTTAGGCTATAAAAAAGGCGTGATGGGCGGCAACCTATGGTTCTTTTGCGAAAGTCTGGATGCTGCGTTAGAAGTAGGCGAAAAAGCGGTGGATGCGGTAAACCGGGTAGAAGGTGCTATTGCGCCTTTTGATATTTGCTCTGCGGGGTCAAAGCCGGAGACTAAGTATCCGGAGATCGGGCCCACGACTAATCACGTCTATTGTGCCACGTTAAAGCATAGAATAAGCGGCTCGAAAGTACCGGACGGTGTGACTTGCATCCCGGAAATCGTTTTTAATGGTGTTTCGCGTGATGTGGTGATAGAAGCGATGAAAACGGTGATTGATAGCGTACGTGACGTTACGGGGTTAGTGAAAATATCGGCCGGTAATTACGGCGGTAAATTGGGTAAGTATAAGATTTATCTGGAATAGTTTGTTCAATCGCTGATTTCTCTTTACGTTTCCTTATAACCGTGATATGTCAGATTTACGTATTTTGGTTTACCACGCAATAAAAAAGCTTCTGAAATAGGTTATATCTGTAACAAAAATTTATATAATCTATAAATTAGTTTTAGGTGATAGAAAGTGTTATAAGTGTGGTATTTTATTTCCAATTATGATATAGTAATTGAAAATAGAGACGTTGACTTTGGAGTAGAGATTTTGTGTGACCTGTTAATATTTTTGGGTATTATGAGTGTCTTGTATCTTATTCTATAGCGTCTAGCATGAGCTACCGACAAAAGGAGCTGCTTT
>QENJ01000010.1 GCA_013374505.1 Candidatus Methanophagaceae archaeon | reverse complement strand
AATGTGGTGGCAATCTTTTCTTATACCTCAAGGATGGCGAAGAATTAAAGGCAAAGGATATAGTCGAGAGGATACAAGTAGAAGAGCGGGTAGAGTTGGCGCCTGAGGCGGAGCGGGTGGAAAGCTTGAAGATAATAGGTCCGGGAGTATATGAACTTAATCTGGATGCGTTGTTAGAGAGGAAAGGGGTAGTAATGAAATTAAAGGATGACGGTACTTATGCAATCCATTTACCGTCTTTATTTAAAAAGAAACGTAGCTAAAGTCATATGGCACCGCAAAAGAGCTATGTCAGACAATTTACGTGCGTATAGGGCTAAGTATTCCAATAAAAGTGGCAAGTACCTAACATAACTTTTAACATTCGGTCATGAGGGATGTGGCAATATCTTTTAATTGTGTATGCCCTATACTTTAAATGTTAGAATACGAGAGTAATAGTTATTAATGAGCATGAGGGGAAAAAATGGGGATAAAAGACGGATTGAGCCGGTTGTTTGAGAAAAAGGTAGATGAAGACGATTACCTGGACCTTGACTTGGACATAGATGAATACGAGCAGGAACTAAAGGACGATGCAGAAGTGAAGATGTACGTGAAGACTGCAGAGTTGACAGGCTTGTATGACGTGCCGGAATTGAAAAAGGAAATATACGCAGGCAATATGTTGATTCTGGACATATCACTGGCGAAACGGGACAAGGTTCTGGTAGAGAAAGCGATAAAGGACTTAAAGCTGGCAAGTATGGATGTAGGCGGGGACATCGCGGGTTTTGGCGAAGAACAGGTGATAGTGGCCCCGACAGGAGTAAAAATAGAACGGAAGAAATTGGGTGGCCGATAGTGGTACGTTAGTGCTGTGTGGCGTGGGACGATAAGTGAAAGAGAGATGCCCTATTTGCGGCGCGGAAAGTGATCTGCAATTTTTGTCCTATAATATACCTCATTTTGGCGATGCTGTTCTTTTTGTTGCCACTTGTCCTTCCTGTGGCAATCACTCTACCGATGTAAGGATTTTATCAGAGATTACGGATAAGCCGAGAAGATATGAGCTGGTGGTTTCTTCAGTACAGGACTTGAATGTGAGGGTAATACGGTCATCATATGGCCGCATTGAGATACCGGAGTTGGGTGTATACGTGGATCCAAACGAAGGGGAATCGTTTATTTCCACGGTAGAAGGCGTCTTGAAGCGGGTGGAAAGAGTGCTGAAGATACTGAGCAGAGATGCGGTGGGCGATAAAAGGAAACGCGCAGAGCAAATTTTGATGAAAATAGATGAGATAAAAGCGGGTAAAGCACGTATGACCTTGATATTAGACGACCCAACAGGTAATAGTGCGATAATTCGTGATTGAGATAAAGACTATTTTACTAAAGGCACTATTTTTGTCTTAGTATTTGTTCTTTCTTTAGAAGGATAAGGTGCATAAAAATGGGCGAGTCGATAGTAAGGAATATAAATGTAGAGTTCATGAGCAAGAAAGCCGTTGGTGACCAAGGGATAGAGATAGTGGAACGAAAAGGGCTGGGCCATCCGGACAGCTTATGCGATGGTATAGCAGATGCGGTTAGTGTGGCACTGTGCAAGGAGTATGAGAGAAAGTGTGGGATGATATTGCATCACAACACGGATAAAGTGCAACTTGTCGCCGGCAGGTCGTGCCCCGTATATGGCGGTGGCGAGGTTATCTCACCGATATACATCATGTTGGGCGGTAGAGCAACGGGCGATTTTGGAGGCGATGAAATCGCTGTTGATATAGTAACGACAAAAGCAACGAAGGAGTATTTAAAGAAGAACGTAAGGAATTTAGACGTGGAGAGCAATGTAGTAGTAGAGAGTAGATTGGGGAAGGGCTCTTCCGACCTGTTATCCGTTTTTGGTAATAATACGAAAGCGGTACCCGTGGCGAATGATACTTCATTTGGCGTGGCACATGCGCCTTTTTCGGAGACAGAATCCATAGTTTTCAATGTGGAAAACGAGGTGATGGCGAAATACAGGGACAAGGAGAAAGCGATTGGAGAGGATATGAAAGTGATGGCGCTTAGAGAAAAGGCTAAGATAAATTTAACGATAGGCGATGCTTTCGTATCGAAATACGTGGATGACTACGAGCATTATGAGGTTATAAAACAAGGTTTAAAAGAGTTCATAAGCGGCGTAGCCGAAAGATATACAAGCAAGGACGTAACCACCCATGTAAATATGGCAGACACACCAGAGTCCGTGTATCTCACAGTGACCGGGACCTCTGCGGAGATGGGCGATGACGGAGCTGTTGGTCGTGGCAACCGATGCAATGGGCTTATCACGCCGAACCGATCAATAAGCCTAGAAGCATCGGCGGGGAAAAATCCCGTGAACCATACGGGAAAGATATACAATTTGCTTGCTGGTAAAATAGCAAACGAAATCGTGGATAGCGTGGATGGTGTTCGCGAAGTGGATATAAAGATTCTTTCTGAGATAGGCAGAAGGATAGACGATCCGAAGGTAGCGACTGCACAAATTATTACAAATGGCGGTGTGAACAGTGGGGTAACGGAGAAGAAAGTGAAAAGAGTAATAGACGATTGGCTCTCAAACATCACGGATATAACGGAGATGGTGATTAGAAACGAGTTGAAGACATTTTGAATTTAGCCGTAATAAATGGTATTTATGGTATTTGAATAGCTACGGAGGGGGTTTATGCCGGATCATGATACAGGGCGAAATAGGTAGTAGTTCAGTTGCGGATTGGGAACTTAACCAGGACTAATAGGTAGCCTTCTTTATGTTTTTGGATTAAGCATTATGTATTTTTACGATATTGCCCTCCATTTCGCTTTTATCTCTTACAAAACAACACCCCTCACCGATTCTTCACACACCCAAAATGTTATATAAAAATAAAATGTTGAGTGAATGATTACTTCACATCCGCTTCACACACATATTTTTTCGCCCGTTTTATCACTTGCCCGTTCTCGCTGCGCCCTTATTCTATTTTGTGTTTTGGCGATGAATGTAGACCTTGTACACCTTTTTATAAAATACCCGGCGAAGTATTCGGTTAGCGGGATAGCGAAGCGGAGAATATGAGGCTTCACGCTAAGCGTTTTATGCATTCTCAAAAATGAAATGTCGAACAAAAACCGAAACTCCGTTTATAGCCTATGATAAATGTACATAGCAGTAAGTTGCGGAGTTCCGTACTCGAGGGTGGGGGCTAAGTATAGGCCTTGTACTTAAGTACGGGGTATAGTGACATATGAATCTTTTCAATAATAGGGAAATTGCTACAGCTATTTGGCTACTTGTGATTTTTATCCTCATGCTATTTAACATGTACCTTAGAAAATCAATCTTAGATGTATTCAAAGCCTTTTTCAAAATAGAAATACTTTCTTTGATATTTTTTATGATAGCTTATACAGCTGGAATTGTATTTATTCTATATCAGATAAATTGCTGGAACATTTCTTTATTAAAAGATACTGTTGTTTGGTTTTGTTTTACAGCGATTGTTGTGTTTGTTGATTCGGTAACCTCAGAAAAAGACCAAAATATTTTCAAAAATATCATCGTCAAAACTATAAAAGTAGTTTTAATTTACGAGCTCGTCGCCAATACTTACACATTTTCTCTTGTAGGTGAATTGATTTTAGTACCGCTTGTGAGTTTTATCGTAATTTTAAAAATTCACACAGAAAGAGATGAAAATAACAAATCTTTTGTAAAATTACTGAATGGAGTCCTGTTAATTATTGGTATAATTATTTTTTATAACTTTATAAGTAATGTAGTTTCCGATTATAACAACTTTGTAAGTGTCGATACTTTAAGAAAGTTTCTGTTGCCACCCTTACTTACTTTTTTGCTTTCACCATTTATTTATTTCGTGGTACTATTCAGTACTTACAATCAGTTATTTAAACAACTAAATTCAAATTCAGGTCATAAAAAAACTAAAAAATTGAAAAGATATGCAAAGATAAAAGCTATAAAACACTGTTTTTTGAATCTAAAAAAGGTAAATAGTTTAAAATTGATACATATTAAAAACGAAGAAGATGTAGATAACATGATAAAATACTCGAGATTATAGATTCGTAATTCTAAAAATATGTCAGCGATAGCATAACCATTGATAATTGCGGAGGGGCTTAAGTCGTGGTCGCAAATAAAAGCCCCCTCTTCCCGATTTAGGTCTGCGAAGCTGATGTTGCAGTTTGCCTTTTAAATGTTTCGGGTCATATAATGCTTGTTTATATGCCATATTCCTACACAAAAACACAAAGAACGCTTAGAACCTCTTATATAAAGAGAGGAGAAAAGTTTTAGTAGTATTATATGTCAGTATTTTTAAAAATACAAAATCAACACACGGCATTATATGACCTCTCAGTTTTTAAATATAGAAGAGAAGAAACCACGGGACTTCACAAGAGTATGGGGGAAACCACCTCTGCGAAACCCGTGGCAATGTTCACATAGTCGCCCACGTATAAAAAGCGATAACAAAAATAAGCAAAGACGCGATATGTAAACAACACGCAGGCAGAGGACATGAGATAAGATAAGAAGAGATAATAAGAAACCACGGGACTTCACATGATTAGCGAGGGGTTGAAATAAACCATTTGGTGAATGGACAAAAATCTGACTCAACCCGGTTCGCCCGTCTGCTCTGCGAAACCCCGTGGCATGTAAACATATGCCACCACGCTATAAAAACTTTATTTGGTGTGCTCAGGCACCGTCTGAGACGCTCAAATCGGTCGCCTGGCAGTCAAAACCTATGACACTATCAGAAACATCGCCTTAGACGTGCTCTCTGTGCGTACAAAGAACTATATTTGATGAAGTTGTGTTGAACTTGTGTTGAAGAGAAGAAACACTCAGTTTGTGGTATAGCCCTGGTCAGGTTCTGGTCATGTCCCGGTATAATTTCAGTATAACCCGAGTATAAATTCTTGGTGTAGTTTCAGTGTAGCTATGGTGCAATAAATTTGTGTTTCTGGTACCTCCTAGCATAACATTAGCATATTTTCTGCCAGTGAGTGGCTTATTTATCTAACGAGTTTTTACATTAGCACAGAAGTCATGCTTACGTAAAGGTAAACTTTATCGCTTTTTACTATCTCAGGCTTGCGTATTTACCCTCTTTGTTTATACCACATCTATCCCGCTTTTGGGTTGTTATGATGCCGATATAGACGCTGGATATGATCCACCGAAATTTGAAAATGAGTTGATAAGTGTTAGACGTGGAAAAATTCCTGGAGATGCCGGATGGTTCCCGGTAAAATACGAAAACGAGGATTGGGAATGATGAAAAGAAAGGTTTATGTATAAGATGCGACGTTATATATAAAAAATATATATGGAAGAAAATATAAAAAATCATAAAGTTTTCATTATCCACGCAAGCGAAGATAAAGAACGTTTCGTCTTAGATTTTGCTACAAAATTGCGTTCAAAAGGAATAGATGCTTGGGTGGACAAGTGGGAAATACATCCCGGTAATATCCTTATAGATAAGATATTTGAGGAGGGTATAAAAAATGCTCAGGCGGTGATTATTGTCCTCTCGAAATATAGTGTTGTCAAGCCTTGGGTTCGAGAAGAATTGAACATCAGCGTGGTAAGAAGGATCCAAAAGAAAATCAAACTTATTATTCCAGTCGTTATTGATGATTGTCAAGTTCCCGTATGTTTGCAATCCACCGTTTGGGTGAAAATAAAAAACCTTGAAAATTACGAAGCGGAACTTAAAGAAATCATAATGTCAATATATGGCCAGCGGGATAGACCATCCCTAGGCAAACCACCCAGGTATACGCAAACCGAGATTGATGTTCTTCCTAATCTTACCAAGGTGGATAGCCTAGTACTTAAATTATCCTGCGAAAAAGCAATTAATTTATCCCGCGAAAAAGCAATTGAAAATGGTTCCGTTTATTATGACATCGATACTAACACTATCTTGGAGCAAATATTAGACTTTGATATTTCTCAAGAGGAATTTTATGAATCACTTGAGATACTTAATAAAAGGGAATATCTCGAGGGACCAAGGGCCTTTAATGCTACAAATCGTAGAGCAGAAATCATTAACTATAGAATTACCTTTTATGGTTTTGACGAATATTTAAGAGCATATATAATGGATTATGATTCTATATTAAAATCTGTAGCTTCTCAGATTGTTAATCTTAACGGAGAGGGTATTTCATCGATATACAAATCTGTGGATCAACCTCAAATTATAGTAGACCATTTCCTTGAAGTTTTAGAGTCTAGAGGTGATATAAAATCAATTAAATTTATTAACGGAAGAGTGAGTATTTTTGAGATATCTCCTGAGTTAAAACGTAAGTTGAGATGAAGTTAATATGTACCACTTAACACTGTGTAAGAGACTACTTTTAAAAAACAATATTCCTAAGAATAGGTCTGCGATAGTATAACCATTAATAATTGCGGAGGGGCTTAAGTAGTGGTCGTGGTGGTGATTTTTGTATCTAACGAGTTATTTTGTTAGATTAGAAGAGCCCTCTGTGAGAGTGAATAGCTATAATGGTTTTGGCTTTGGATAGCCCATAATCTCAAAGCCTTCGTCAAAATCCATGAGTTCTGTGAGCTCACTTTGTGATAGTGTTCTTTATTCTCTATAACCTGCAAGCACCGCGGTTCGTTTTATATGCGTACCTGCACTTTTCAAATAATCGCCACAAGTCACAAAATCAGCGTTATCGTGAGATTTCGCACCTTGCTTACAGTAGTATGCTCCCTGTTGAAGATCGCGTAATGCCAACTTAAACTCGATTTTCGATGGTTTTAACCATGGTGATATTACATCATCAAATTGTCTTATTTCCACTAGTGCCTCCGTAACATCTTCATTCAGCATTTCTGAGTACAGTTCAACATCGTTATAATCAGACCTATCGCAAGCACTTGTTATCAGATCCAGATCTGATTTGATGCTATAACCAGTAACTGCAACCCAAGCTATGTATTCAGAATCTTGATCTGTCAGAACTGACGTTTCTAACTCTGTCGGAACTGGCGTTTCTATCACCGAAGTAGGTGCATGTTCGGCAATACACCCCGCTAACATCGCCACCACTATAACCGCTGCGATTGCTATTAATCCCACTATGGTTTTTCTTTTCATCTTTATTTTAGTCATATAGGCAGTTCGCCTTTTAAAAGTTTCGGGTTATATATCAGTTTTTTGCAACAAAAGAAGGAACACAATAGCAAAAAAGGACTATTCCTTTACATCGTATGGATTTTAGTGGTTATAGCCGATTGGAAAAGGATAAAGAAAGCGTCTAAAAACATCAGGTGAAGAAATAACTTGCTTAACGGTTGAGTTTTGTATAGAACTGCTTTATATTGACTATGATATTTATAATATTTATGATAAATCAGGAAAGGCTATCCCCGGAATATCTGAGTCCGATAGACCGCGCAGCCCGGCACGTGAAGGCGATGATGATGAATTGGGGCTTAGGAGAAGGCTGCAGCTTTATCTATGCCATGCTTATTACGTCCAGTGAGCCGCTATCCGCAAAGGAGATAGGCGAAAAAACAAACTACG
Organism: Candidatus Methanophagaceae archaeon; assembly: GCA_013374505.1. Lineage (GTDB taxonomy): Archaea > Halobacteriota > Syntropharchaeia > Alkanophagales > Methanospirareceae > QENJ01. The sequence continues at coordinate 5,336 of QENJ01000010.1, read as the reverse complement.
CCTATTCTTCAACTATAAACTATCTGAACACGCTCATACGGCTGGGTTTGGTAGAACGGGTCAGAAGTATCAGAAAAAACCTGTACGTGGCAAACGTGAACTTTGTGGATCTGATAAAAGCGGAACGTGAGAAGGTACAAGGGTATCTCAACCAGTTAGGGCGTGACCTAGAAGGGATAAAAGGCCTCGAATCTCTAAACGCTAAAGTTGACCATGCAATCACATATCTGAAAAAGGCAGAAACAGCAACGGATAACCGGGAAGTTTAAAGATGCAAAAAATCGGAGTTCCATCCCGGAAAACTGATATAAGTCCTAAAATCGTGCTGACAGCAGATGAAACAATGATGAGCAGGTATCGTTGGGGCATATTCATGGGATTCTCTACCTGCATGCCGCAAGGTATCGTGCCTGATTGGTTTTATTTCCGCGTTTTCGCACCGCCTGTGCCAAGACGAAACGGAAGAGCGTTGTATTCCGATTTTGGACACCGGGTTATAGAGGCATCTTTAGCAGAAATGCTAGGTACAGAAGAAGTCGCGGTTGTTCACCCGCGTGATTTGACGACTGTAGTAGGCAACCGGACGGAAATAATAGGGATTGCGGGACACGATTTCTTGGGTATCAATCCACCAACTTCGGAGTTCGTGGATATGCTTGATACAGGGCCGCCGTACAACCGTGTGAAGTTTTTTGAACTGATGAATAACCCGGTAATGAAGGCTAATATAGTGGTGGCAGGAGGTAAGGCGGCATGGCAGTTAGCGGATGAAGCGATTATGGAGAAACTGAACATAGATCATGTCCTTCTTGGCGAAGGCGAACTCAGCGGTCCCGAAATGTTCAAATCCATACTTGAAGGCGAGAAACTGCCGCGGATATTAAAAGGAAAAGTGCCATACACAGAAGAGATACCTAACATTCTGGGTGCCACAATTCATGGACTGGTAGAGATAAGCAGGGGCTGTGGAAGAGGCTGCTCATTCTGTACGCCGGATATGCAAAAGCTCAGATTCAAATCAGTTGAGCATATTGCACGGGATGTGAAGACAAATGTAGATGCGGGACAGCGTTCCATCAGTCTTCATTCCGAGGATGTCCTCCGTTACGGAGTCAGAGGTGTATCTCCAGATGACGAGTGTGTTCTGAAGCTGTTCCGAGGTGTTGCAGCCGTAGAAGGGATTAAGAGTATAGGTGTGAGTCACGTAGCCCTTGCCAGTGTGTATCATAATCCCAACCTCGTAAAAGCGGTCTCAGAGACGTGCTATTCCATGCTCGATCAAGATTGGCTGGGGGTGCACAAACGGGGATAGAGACTGGTAGCGCGAGACTGATTGCAGCCTACATGCACGGTAAAGCATTGCCTTCGTCACCTGACAAATGGCAGGAGATAATGAAACAAGCTTTTGGTATCCTCGATGACAATAACTGGTTTAACGCAGCAACAGTGATAAACGGTCTTCCGGGTGAAACTGCAGATGATGTGATTAAAAGCGTGGAACTGGTAGATGATTTGAAAGGTATTTCGTCTCTTATCGTGCCAATGAACTTCGTTTCTATGCGAGGTACCGCGTTAAACAGTGATGAATCGTTCACCATGGCGAAGATGACGCCTGAACACTGGCAGCTCATGGGTGGGTGCATAGACCATAATCTAACTGTTATGCCGAAACTGCTGAGGCGATACAGGAATACAAAGAGCATCAATAGCTGGTTACTAAGCGCAGCGGCAAACTACATAGCACATGCGTTGAAGGGGTATGTGAAGAAGATGAAAAGGGGGGAGTCGCCAACAGAACGAAGAGAAGTGAGTAAATGGATCAATCCTGAGCTACCGAACCTATAAATCAGATTGCAGAAACTAATTTATAGTAGCACGGATTTATGGTAAGGTAAAAGGAAAAGGAGGTGAGAGAAAAGAAATGGTGAAGATGCCGAAGGAAGTTATGGATATGTTTAACGACTGGGGCGTTTCAAAAGCAATTGCGACTGTTGATGCCGCCGGGAAATTGAATGTTGTACCGGTACTGACGTTTTCGGTAGTAGATGAAGAAACACTTGCATTTGCAGACGTGTTTTTGGGTAAGACAAAAGCCAATCTGGACGCGACAAAGACAGTAGCAGTTACTGCATTTAAGGGCTATAAGGGCTATCAGATAAAAGGCACGTTCCTGGAATTCCAGGATGAGGGTGCGATATTCGCGAAAAAGAAGGAGCTTGTGAAGGAGAAGTTAAAACTGGATGCGAAAAGCGTAGGGCGAATAAAAGTAGAAGAAGTGTATTCTGTGAGTGTTGGGCCGGAGGCAGGGAAAAAGCTGGTATAGAAGTATCCCTGCATTTATTTTTTTTGTTGTTTTTGTTTGTGTGTGTACAGATAGTTTTTGATGTTACGCGGCTGTCCCACAATTGATTTTGACCATAAAAAAATCGCTTCTTTTGGGGTTTAAAGCCCTATTTGTCTTTCTTTTTCCGCTATTTTTGGATTTAATTCTTTTGTGGGACTGGCGCTTGTTGGTAAAGCTTATATGCTACAAAAACGAAATACAGAGTATGCAGCTTACATACACTGACCTGCACACGAATTTCCGGAAAGGCTTGAGGAACGGTAACTGGCGCAAACTACGTAGATTAGAGAAAGCTTTGTTCCAGGCTTCGCTTTGGTATTCACGGAGGCAAGGTACGATAATAAACGAGCTGGTTGTGAGTAAGCTGTCGGTGCTTGTGGAGAAATTGAAAGTGACGAAAGGCGCACGGATATTCAAGCGTGGCTACGAAAAAGCGGCTGCGTTGTTGAGTAAAGGTGAATGCATGTTTGCATGGGCACCTTCGTTTAAGGCATGGTTGAAAGACCCGGATTACGTGTTCTGGCTTGGTGCCGGGGGTTTGAGAATTGCTACTTAGAAGGAGCAAGCGGAATGGTAACACAAGCATCACTATTAATGGTGGGTACCTCAGACCTCATGAATGCAATTCGACTTGGGCGAATTTGCATCGCTGAGCATGCAGACGGAAAAAGTTCTCTCCATAAAAAATCATCCCTGTTATACAATGGATATAGACCGTATAAAGCGCTACAAGGATAAAATAAACGTAATCATAGAGCGAAGTGAAATTATAAGTGATTGGATAAGGGGCTATGAGGTAGAAGAATTCATAAGAGATGAGAAGACGAAATTGGCGGTGTATAAAGCATTTCAAGAAATCGTAGAGTCGTGCATGGACATAATTGCAATGACATGTAAAGATGAGAAAATAGTGCCAAAGGATGATTATACAAATATAGAGAATCGTGGATTCATAGACGCTAGGATGAAAATGGCACTAATCGAGGTGAATGGGCTGAGGAATAGGTTGGTGCATCGCTATAATCACCTGGAGGATTTCATTGCATTCGTTAGCATAGAAGAATTGCTACCGGAGATAGCCAAATTTGTGGAGGTGACGGAGCAATGGATGCAGAAGAAGCAGGAATAAAGATGATGGAGTACTTCAAGTTCTTGATTGATGATGTTTTGGGTATGCTGATATATGGTTCTGTGGCAACGGGTGCGAGTACTGAGCGAAGTGACATAGATGTCTGCGTTGTTGCACCATTGGTGGCGGATAAGGTTCGATTTTCAAGGGCGATTTTGGCAAATGTTAAGGATGTGCGGTATGATGTACGCTTATTCGAGCTTATGCCGCTTTATATTCAAATGGATGTGATAGAGCATGGAAAGGTAGTATATACGCGAGATATTTATGAACTTTATGAGTATTTTTATGGTTTCAGAAAGTTGTGGGAAGACCAGAGGGAGCGGCAACGATTGAGCAAAGAAGAGGCTTTGGAATTGTTCGTTACTGCGAGGTAGTTAGGGTGCGGATTTGAAAATGCTAAAGAAGTGTATAACAACGAAAATTATAGTCGAAGATCCACAGTCGGTATTGGACGAAGTGAGAGAAGAGTGATACTTTCTTTGGATGCGAACATATTCGAGGAATTATTACCCTTTATTGCACAAATAAAAGGGTGTGGGATTGACAGCGTATTAGCGGCTGTGGTTATGAAAGCCAGTTCTTTTTTGATCACGAATGATAAGAAACTTTATAAGCGATTGAAAAGTTCTACTATTGGATTTGACATGAAACTACTTGCGGATATGAGCGTCAATGAAGCTATGTTAATGGGAGAAACATGATTGAAATAACGGAATCGCCGGATACGAAGCAGTGGAGCGAATTCGTGTTGAATCATCCGCAGGGCGATATATTCCAGATGCTGGAGATGGCTGAGGTTTATGAAAGCCAAAAAAGAGAAAACTAAAATGAGTGTTTCCAAGAAACTAAAGGGAAAAATCATTGGGCTGATCTACGATGACGTAGAAGAAGAGGAAAAGTGCGGGCAATCTATGCTTGAATGGAATAAAGAGCATCAAACCGGTATGCTGAAATGAAGATCCGAGCAAGAACAATCTTTTCGACTTTAAATGTAGCGTGGTCATGATGTATTTCCTCATGACAAACGACGTGGAAAGTTTCTCCATACCTTTGAACCGATTTGATGCAGAAACAGCGGAAAAGGTTCATAAACAGGGTTTGCCGCGTTTGCTCGACCTGTATGCAAGACACGACATAAAATGTACGTTCTATTTCACAGGGACTATGTGTGAACTCGTACCGGATTCGGTTGATTTAGTTAAGGCACACGGACATGAGATTGGCTGTCACAGCTATAGCCACGCGGAAGATAAGGCTCTTGATATATTAAGCTATGCAGAGCAACTGACCGAGCTTTAAAAAGCTAAAAAGGTAATAGAATCACTTGCCGGTAAAATCGAATCGTTCCGGGCACCGGCATTGCGACTTAATGGCGATACGGTAAATGCGTTAGAAGAAACCGGGTTTACTTCCGACAGTTCTATATGTCCGCAGCGATTTGACGGTCCGTTTACTTTTGGGTCAAAGCGAAAGCTAAGATGGTTGGTTGCACCGCGAAATCCGTATTTTTTGTCGTATGAAGCCATAACAAGAAAAGGTAACTCAAATATACTGGAGATACCGATATCTGCTTTGTTATTTTCTTTCACTGGTACAGTAATGAGAATAAGCCCGTCAATCACAAAGTTATTACGGAACTATTTGTTTTTTGAAGCCAAACGAACCGAAAAGCTCGTAGTGTTTTTGTTTCATCCAAATGAATGTTTGGATTTTAGCGGCAAGGCGGTACCAACAAGAAGGGCAACAAATTTCTTTGAGCATCTTTTTGCTGGTGTTATCCGGCAGAAACTGAAATTGAAGAATCTGGGCATGAATTCATTAAAACTGCTGGATGAGATTCTGGCGAGTGCTTCGGAATAT
>QENJ01000063.1 GCA_013374505.1 Candidatus Methanophagaceae archaeon | reverse complement strand
TTTTTAGTCGTGTAACATTAACTCCACAAATAAAGGGGCTGTTAAAATTGCTTGTTAAACCCGAGGAGTTAGATTATCAACTAATAGATACTTTAGCATCTACCAACTCATTACGGAATAAAATAATTCACGAGCGTTTTGTAAACGTGTCGAGGTCAGATGCAGAGAAGGCTATTGATTGTACTGAGAAAATTATTTCATTTATTAGAGAAAATATTTAGTCATTACAGATTATATTTGTTTTAAATTCCATGCCTAGATCAAAAACGCATGCCCTGCAATTTAGAGGCGTTTGCACAATTCAAAAATTCAACAAAAAGGAGTGAAAATGCCCAAACTAAACGCAAACCTAAAAGCCGAACTACTCGCAACAGGAAGCGTGGATGTAGGTGCATCACTACTTACAGGAACGTCCACCTCTTCCGCAGGTCCCAACACAGGCCAAAAATCAATATTCTTTACATCTGGTGGCCATCGAGTACGCTTAGAGATCAACAAAAACGTGCAACTCACGAGTGATAAAGGAAAACAACGATTTTATAATCCTGAAAGACAATAAAGAGCTGGTAAGAGGCGAAATTGAGCTAGTACACGCGCACTGTCCAGAGCAAGCTTACGTCACACTGAGTGAACGCTGTATCTATGACTGTACATTTTATTCGGTTCCAGAGTGGACGTTTTTTATATGAAAAGAAACTATTAAGAATAAGGTAGTAAAAAAAACATGCACGATGAAAAGCATCAAATATTAAGCGATATAAATAAGAAATTAGAAGAATTGCTTCTGTTAAAACATGATTTCGCTGAATTAAACGAAAGGACAAGGAATATAGAAGAAATATTATCAGAATACATGCTGGTATTAAATAAAGAGGAGAAATCAGATTTAGATGAAGCCATGAGGGAATATACAACAGGTAAAACAATTCCTTTAGAAGACGCCAGAAGGATTCTTAAGTTATGAGAATAGAATTTGGGACAAAAACCCTAAAATTTCTGTCAAAGACGAACTTGAGGCAACAAGACCCGATGCTGAGCGGTTGCTTAAACTCACACGGATGACACGAGAAATAATAGATAAGTACAGTCTTCGTGTAAATGTCTCGCAGACGATGTGTCTTATCTGTACGGGCTGCGATATAACGCCTTATAGGGCGCTATAAGTTTTTTTTTGTAAAATTTACATGCGTTCGCTTGAACCCCACCTGCTCGTAAAAGCGTTGTGCATCCACCCGAAAATTCTTTGTCGTCACTTCGATAGAGACACAACCTCGTTTCTCTGCTTCCTGCTCAAGTCGCGACACGAGTTGAGCGCCGATACCTTTATCACGGACTGTTTCATGCACAATCAATTCCTGTATCTCACCTACCAGTCCGGCATGATGTAGCTGAGGCTCGGTATGTAGGCTTGCAAAGCCAATAACACGCCCATCACGCTCCACAACATAGTATAGCACGTTGTCGTCACGAAGATTCTGGACAAATACCTCATGAAACGACTGCCGGTCAAGCGCTACTGCCATCAAAGCAGTAACCAACTCATACACGGACGTTTCATCGGATTCCTCCGCATCTCGAATGCTAACCACGCCAAACTCCTCCTAGTTCTCCTTACCGACAACCGTCATGTAAACCACACTCTCATCTGTACCATCTATGCCCAAAAGAGCGTTTACCTCGTCATCGTAGAGCGCACCCCCCTGGCAACTGCCGAGATTTAATGCAACGGCAGCTAACGCCACGTTCTGTGCTATATGTCCGGCATCCAGATATATGTAGCGATAGGCTCTTTGCTTGTATTTCCACTTCGACCGTGCAAAGATGGCAGTCCAGACGAAGACCACGCTCGCATGGTACGCCATTTCTTGATCAAGGGCAGACTGTGCAACCTGGCTACGAAAATCGCCCGCTCGTAACTGTTCGAGTTCATGTCTATCCACGGCATAATGATAAACTCCCGGGTCAATGTGCTCCACGAGATTGATCACGAGATACGTTTCTATGGGATACAATGCCCCTGCGGATGGAGCGGTTCGGAACCCCGATTCGGGATTGGTAATACCCTGTGCTGCCCACAACAGTTGAGATAGTTCTGATTTTGTCACCGTTTCATCTGTGAAGTGCCGAACGCTTCGGCGGCGTCTCAGGACTTCCCATGGCGGTGTGCTCCCTCCTTCTGCCTCCTGTGGTTCGAGCAGGACTTTTGGCGCTGTGGGATACCGCTTATACGTTTCAGGTTTGCTTGCCCAATCCAGGTGCCAGGCGGGAAGATGACCTCTTTTATACTTCGTCTCTTGCTGGAATCTGTCTCCTATTTCTGCTTTTGATACTCTTCTGTTCATCTTTTATACCTTGATTTTCAGTGTTGTATAGTATAGTTCTAATTTTCTTTCGCTTACTTTTTGTCTGTTAGCATCACCCTACGTTGAGGTGAAGTTTCTTGACGAAACAATTTCGGGACTCTACAAATAGATATACCGGTATGATATATACAAAACATTTGATATTTTACAAACGCCATGGTATTCGTAAAACCATTCAAAGCGACAGTACTGAACCCGAAACGGGAAGACCGAGCGGAGCTTATTTGCCCGGTCTATGATACAATAGACGCCTCGCGGTACGATAAATACTCAGCCGAGAAGAATAATGTAATCCAGTGTACCACGAGAAGAGCGGGCGTAAAGGAGCAAGATTTTGTGGCTCACGCGAAAAAAAGTGTGGTGCGTTTCTTCAATGACGGTATTTTAAAAGAGTGTACAAAACCCGCTTTCTATATCTATGGGATCAGATACAGCATTTCGGATGAGATTCGTGAACAAATCCCAAAAGAAGAACAAAGAGACACTTATTTCATGTTCGGGCTGATAGCACTGCTAAAACTTGAGAAACTCAACGACCAGCATATATTAGGGCACGAGAAGACCTTTGACTCGAGCATGCGGGAGCGATACCAGTTGATGAAAGAATGCGGTATGAATTTCTCGCCTATTGTTGCGGAATACAATATGCCGGACCACGCGATAAACAACATTCTCGAGCAGTATTTAGGGTTTCGCCGACCGGACTTGCAGCTAAATGTGAATAGAAAACCGATTGTGGATGTCATGTTAGATGGTAGTCGTCACCTGCTCTGGGAAGTTTCGGACAACGAAGTGATGGCAAAGATTCAGCAGTTGATGCGTGACAAGAGCGTTATGATTCTTGATGGGCATCACAGATATACCGCTTCTTATCAGTTGTACAAAGACGGCGGAACGGCGGATACGTTGATGATGCTTGTGGAAGGTGATGATCGAGCGCTGTTATTGCTGCCCTGGCACCGATGTGTGAAAGAATGCCGCATGCCTGAACTCCTGGATAGACTAAAAGCGAATTTTAGCGTTGAACGTTGTGACCGGTGTGACATCTATACAAAGCTAAACGAACGCACCAACGATTTTGACGTTAGGTTGTGTATGTATGACGGAAAGTGGTTCTATTTGCTGCGGGCTGATGAGCAGCGGATACGGGAGTTGTCAGAGGCGAGAGGCGAACGGGTGGGGCTGGATGTGATTAGTTTGCATGAATGGCTTATTGACCCCACGCTTATTGGCAAACCAGAGGAAAGCATAGCTTTTACGGCTAGTCCGAAGGATGCGATTGAGAAGGTGGATACGGGTGTTTACAGAGTTGCATTTTTCCTGAAACCGCTGCGGATAGCAGATGTGGAATACAAGGCTCAGGTGGAGCGGAAAGGGTTTCCGCAGAAGTCCACGTTGTTTTTACCTAAGGTCGCTGAAGGTGTTGTGCTGCGAAGGTTTGAGCAGGTGTGAATACAGTTTTGTAACACTATTCTTGATGTAACTTGTATTTAGTGTGAAGTTATCCTGTGTATTATGCTCACAAATTAAAAACCGAAAAGCTTTTAAGGAGGATTGCTATGATACTAAATGTTAAATATAGTGGCATCATGAAAAAAAGCCAAATACTTCTTTTACTAACTCTCTTAATTGTACTGCTTGGTCAAGCAAGTGGCGAGGTTACTCTGGATGTTGATGTTCCTCCGGGATGGATGGGTGACGCCTTATTTGATGAGGATTGGGGTTACTGGGGTTATAGTACAGAAAATAGCTTTGTCATGATATATTATGATACTGACGTTCCAGAAGAATTAATCGGGCAGGAGGATAATCCTGACGCTTTCGTGTTTTGGTCATGTGGATCATGATTCCACGTGTCAATAATAGATAGTATATCCCTCTGAAAGAAATTGGATGGTGAGATCGAAAATAGGAACAAGGGTGAGCGGAAAAACAATATTGATTGTACTGGTAGCGATAATAATCGCTTCGGTAACGGCCTCAATTATGTGTAGCATAAGCGCTTACAGTGTTGGAGGACAGTACAATATTATTGAGAAGCAACCATCGGTACAAACCGTGCTACTTGGGCAAGATTTGGAATTTAGTAATACTGATTGGACCGCGCCACCTGTAGTAAGCCGATACGTATCCGGGTATTTAGAAACTACATATACTGCGACAGAAAAAAACGGGCGATATTACATCGATACCACGAACTGGCGGACCTCAGGAACTTTTTATGTGAACGGTGAACCTGGGGGTTACGAAGCACAACTTTCCGCCGAAGAGCCAGATATGCCACTGAAACTAAAAGTAATGGATGGGGACGTGTCGTCACTTGCACGTGGTACAATGCTTACTGTAGACGTTGGTGGTATAAACCTGAAAAATGATTTGGATTTGAAAGGCGTGATAGAATGGATACGAAGGCATGCGAAGAAGGAGGGATGATAAAATGTATGAGGAAAAGAAAACAAAGGAGCTTGAAGAAATTGAGGAAATAATGGATATGAGCATGGAAAAGAATAAAGAACTTCTAAAAAAGCTCGATGAGATGTAGAAAGTAAAATGCCTTGTGGGTAGTGATGTCTGCAATTTATTGCGGGGGTTTATAACATCTTATGAAACCTAATATTTATGTTCTGGAATCTAATTAAATTTGAACAATGAATGAGATAAGTACGAATACACGCAATTTAATCCGCAAGTTTTGTAGAAAACTCACGTTAGAATACCCAAAAGATGAGTTCGATATTAAGAGAGATTTTAGATGCTATATGATGAGCTATGTACCAACCGATATTGACATTGACCGGTCTAAAGGTAATTCTTTCGTTTTATATGATAAATATTTAAAGCTTTACCTCGATGTACTCAATAAATTAAAATGTGAATCAGCTCTAGAATACTTAAAAGATAGTGAATTAGAGAATGCTCTTTTGCATTTTACCTGTGAAATAATAGCGGGATATTCTGTTTACAAAAACACAGGTGAACTAAAAGAAAAAATTGATGTTTTTTTATCGGATATATTGAGACCTTTAGAGGAGTATGAAGTTTTGGTCCCAATCTTGTATTTAGATGCTAAGGATTTAGAGATTGAGATAGGTGATGTTATCGTAAAGAAATTTGACGAGATTGCCCTCGAAGAGTGGGGGATACGAAATGATACAATAATATTTAACGACATTGTAAATAAAACCATGGCCATCATTCCAGAAAAAGGCAATAATCCAGAATTAGTTTGTGACCGCGCAAGAAAAAAAGCTGATTTTGTCATTAGGATTTTACAAGTTTCGATTTCAACAAACACTTTAACATCTGATAAGAATACGCTCTTCAAGCAAGATGAAATTCTCTGTTACAAGAAAAAAGATACTCCTTCGTCTGTTGGTGCCCAGTGGAAAAGAGGATATAAAGCGTTACCTATAGAGCTCAATGAAGATCTGGAAAAAAGCATAAATAAGTTTCTTAGTAGCGTCCCAGGGATATTAGAAGAAGAAAAACCTCCTCTAAAACTCAGAAAGCGATTTAGATGGGCTTTAACATGGATTGGACGAAGTATTGAAGAGGAAAACCCAGATATCAAAATCATCTATTTATCAACGGCATTAGAAGCAATATTGACAACAATCTCAGATGAGGAGAAAGGGAAGACATTGGCATATCGTATGCTTTTGTTAAATTTTCACGTTGAGAAGCCATTCACAGATCCTGTCAAAGTTCTGTTGATTTATGAGCTGAGATCGAAAATCGTTCATGGTAGTGAAATGGGAATCGCGAGTCATCATGAATATCTTATTATGAAGCATGTGGCGATTGAAACATTACGTTATTCCCTTGAGATAGTGCGAAAAGAAGGATTGAGGAAACATGACAAATTCATTAAAGCTATAGAATCTTATAATGAACGTGAAAAAGTACTGGATTGGCTTGAAGAACAAGGTGACAAAAAATCATTGAAGATAAGGGACCAGATGAAACAAAATCGGGTACAGCAATCCTCATAGTAATTCATAAACCATAAACCTTCAGCGGATGCCATAGAATTCATTCGAGGATGGCATCTCGCAGATAGTCTAAAAACATGGATGGCACATATTCGCTAAACCTGTTATAGTTTATTTATACAATGAAAACCCTTTCTTTAATAAAAGAAAGCTTTACCAAAGAAATAATAGGCTATATATACAATGAAAACCCGTAAAAACCTTAAACTGTGGGAAAAAGGAGCACTTGTGGGTGGGCTGGTTGGAGTGATCGGTACGCTTGTCACATACGTGACAGGCGATATTAGCTTTATTTCAATTCCCGTAGTGCTTTCGTTCTCTATATTTGGTGCCGGATTGCTATTTTTATCTCACCTTTTTGAGTTACTCGCCGTAGTTACATTCTATGCTTTGATCGGCGCAATAGTGGGTTATTTAATAGACAGGAGGAAATAATGAAGAACTTATTAGTGCTTTGCTTAGTCGTATTGGTTTTATTTTTGGTGACACCCTCAGTAAATGCAGAAGCTGCGGGCTGCATTACGCTGGATTTCACTCAGTTTACAGACCAATTGGAGATAGCCACTCAATTAGAAAAACCGTCATATGGTATTGCAACCCTGAAGTCCGAAGAACCAACGGAATTCAGAGCTATGAATATAAGAGTCGTCAAAGTCGAGGATGATACGGAAATAACCTGTTTCGAGTTGAATGAAACCTTTTTTGGTGATACTTCAATACCTTTAGATTCTGGAACCTACAAGGTCTATACACAACTGGCGGGTGACGACACGGTTTTAGAATATAACAATAACAGCGAGGGTTATGTAGTCACTTCAGAGAGCCAAATTGTAATACCGATGGTGTACTCACCTTCTGAAGGTTATATATTAGACGTATCATGGCGAATCGAGAACTCGGAGAAGTATATCCCGATTCTGGCTGTAGCTGACGACTGGGCTACCTATGCCGACATAAACAACATTTATGTTTATGATCACAATAACGGTGATAGTCTTGTCGCATCCACAAATTGGGATGAGCCGCAAACGATAGACCGTAGCAACATACCCTTTTTCTATTTGTTTAACATAAACAAGACTTTATTTGCTCAGGTTGACTGTGCAATATCTTTAAGAATTAAATTTGACCTGCATTGGTCGCCAGATAATTGGGAAGGACCCTTAAATGTACGAATAGCTCAGGACGACATACCTAAAGTAATAGATTGGTACTGTGGCGACACGCATCTACATACCAATTACACAAGCAATGTGTACGAATACGGGGCACCAATTTATGCAACAAGGGCTTCTAATAATGCAATGGGTTTGGATTGGATGATAGTTACCGACCATTCGTTTGATTTGTACCCGGCTAAGTGGGCTATTGAGACTGCTGACTGTGATGCGCATTCTGATGGCTTCTTCAGGATACTACAAGGAAAAGAAGTCTCTTGTTATTTACCCGGAACAGAACCATTTCCCTCGCTATATCAATACAATCACCTTTTAGTGTATGGTGCTGATTTTATTCCAGGTGGCGAATGGGAAGATGGCACGGGTTCGGATTATACGCCCGCAGAAGCGATAGCTATTGCAAACAGCCAGGGCGGAGTCACTTATTTTGCATATCCGTTTTATGACGACCCTTTTCGTGATCCCTGGCGAGCGGAAGAATATAACCTGTCTTTTACAGGCTTACAAATCTGGAACTATGGCTCTGATAGACCCACGCATTTACCGGATGGTCTGGCGAAGTGGAGTGAACTCCTCTTACGTGGAAGGCATGTCTACGTAGAAGGCGGTACGGATGCACATGGCGATTTCAATACAGTTGCAGGTAAAGTTAAAACTTACGTGTATGTACCGGGCTATTCACAGTGTAGTTTACCACCACGAGCCGAAATCCTTGACGCACTCCGTAACGGTAATTCCGTAATGACCGATGGCCCGGTAGTGATATTCGACATAAACGGGGCGATGGTCGGGAATAACGTTAGCGTAACTAAAGGTACCAATGCCTCACTTCACATATTGTGGAACAGCACACCCGAATTCTGCTATATTCACAATATCGTTGTGAAGAGCGGTGTGATTAATGGAACAGCAGAAAACATTTTCAGGATGATACAGCCATCTGCAATTGGAAAAAACGCTCTTTGCGATGAGTATGAGTTGACGGTATCACCAAACGAATCATGCTATTATCGCGTAGAGGCATACGCAAACACAACGAACGGCAAAGAATACCGTTGTTACACGAACCCGGTCTGGGTGGATGTTCTTGCAGGCAGTACTCCATCTGTGGTAGTTTTCGATACGGGCGAGTCAGGCAAGCCCTACCCAAGCATTGCGGGCACGCATAAAGGCACAATCATACCTTCACAAAATATCACCGTCAGCAAATTATACACCTACCCCTGTACCGGCACCGGCGGCCACACAAAGTCTATAAAACTATACGAAAACAGCACTTCAATAGCAAACGGCACCTGGACCGGCTACCCGGCTGATTACATAACCATCACTCCTTCGGTAACTTTATTCACGGGGCACACGTATAACTACACAATCGTCACAGGCTCTTATCCTCAAATATTACACGCAGCCAGTAAAGAGGTAACTGGCGGAACGATCACTTGCTCCTCGTTCGTGGATGCGAATGGACGCACTTACAGCAACGGGATACCGGCGATACGATTGGCAGAATAAGATAAACGACTAAAACGGGGTATCACCCTTTTTCAGATTAGTAAAACGCAAATGCACGGTTATCCTTTGTGAATTAGACAAATACAAATCGCTCTATCGTATCACTATCCCTCTTTCTCGCGCTCCGCCACATGGCTATCTTATAGTTCAGCACACGCGGGTCCACGAACGCGAAATCCGTCCATGCCGAAGAGAGTAGCGGTAGCTCTTTGGTAGAAAAAGCAGGGATACCATATTCCCGGAACTTCTGGGTAGCGAAATGTGACATCTCCTTACCATATATCACAGCAGCAACACCTTTATTCGCCAGTAATTCCGCAGTTACCGCACCGCCACCACTACCGTCTTCTAAGAATACAATATCTCCTTGTTTAAATCCGTATTTCTTGTCAACCCCAAATATCGCGTCTCTATTGAATGCCGGTATCACTTTTATTCTTATTCCGTCCTTCACCGCTCTTAAACCTTTTAACTCCGCTATGAGTTCCTTCAATTCTGTATTCTCTCTTTCCTTAATTCGTAATTCTGTTCTTAACCGTTTTATTTCGCTATCTTTCGTTCTTATCCAATCCGCTTCTTTCAATTCCTTCCTTCGTACTGATTTGATAAACTCGAGCTTTGATTGTAACTGCTCAATTTCGAGTTCCTTCTCTGCCAACGCCGTGTTTAAAGCAAGTGTGGACTCTTTCATTGCCACTATTTGCTCAGTTTTTTCTTTTAGCAGCCTGCGTAATCTGATATTCTCTCGGGTTACACTATTATCCACATCTTCCTCTGCTCTTTCCCTTTTCGCTTGCTCTACTCCTGTCCCCTCTTCTGCTTTTTCTTCTTTTACCCTCTCGCTAATCAACTGTTCAATCGCCGCACTTATAGACACGCCTTTGATTACCAATGCCTTCACTTCTTCCACGTCCACGCTCGGCGGTGTCTTCTTCTGCACCTGCGCGAATTTCTTCTTGTAGTTCTTGAAGGCATTAACGCATGCGGCTAAGGCATCGCGTTCATGCACGTTTTTATACTCGTAGCCCTCGCCTTTCGTCAACGCGAACTTCTCCTCTACTGTTAAACAATCATTCAACTCGTGAACATGGGACGAAAAGACGTTGCTCACCTTTTTTACCATTGAAGGCATGGGTGTAACATCAGAAGCGACTACCAGCGGTTTCCCGCGTGATATTATCCTCCTTATCGTGTCGGAGACCGAATAATTCTTTGCGCTGAACACATCCACGGTATTCCCGTCAAGGTCGAGCATCGCCACTCCCACTGTAGTGCCGGGGTCAATGCCCACGATGGTGTATTTTCGTTTATCGGGTGCCATCTATTATATTGCAATTTGCCGTGCCATAAAAAAAGTTTTAAAAATTAAAATGTTGGGAAGACATTTTGCCCTCCCTATTCTAACCTAACCGGAACTCACATTAACTCGTTAATCCTTCTGTCAACGCTCCTATCTGTGCGTATACCTGTAAGTCTCTGTAATGCTTCATTGATGCCGCGCCGGAAGGACACGCTGCGGAACAAGCACCACATCCCTTACAAATAGCTTCGTTTACCGTCATCACATTCTTCTCCTCGTCAAGCGAAAGTGTAGTATAAGGGCAAACTTCTTCGCACTGGCGGCATCCCGTGCAGAGTTCCTCGTCTATCTCAGATATTGCAGCTTCTATTTCCCCTTTACCTGAAGATAAGTACATAAGACAGGCAGAAGAAGCCGCTTTACCCTGTGCTACGCTATCTGGTATATCCTTTGGACCCTGAGCACATCCGGCAATAAACATGCCATCTATCGCGGTATCAATCGGCCTGAGCTTGGGATGCGCTTCTAAGAAGAACTTATCTGCGGATTGCGACAGTTTTGTCAGCTTTACTAGCTCTTCCACACCATCGCTTGGTCTCAATCCCACACCAAGAACAACGAGGTCTGCTTCGAGTTCATAAGGCTCACCAAGCATCGTATCCTCTCCTCTTACTACTACCCTATCACTGCCTGGTTTTTTGTATATCTCTCCCGGAAGTCCTCGTCTGTAGTGAACACCCTCCTTGTGCACACGATCATAGAATTCCTCATACCCTTTTCCAAATGCTCTTACATCCTGATATAGCACACTTACGTTGCAATCCGGGACTTTGTCCATGAGCAGATGCGCTTGTTTCGCTAAATACATGCAGCATACACGAGAACAGTATTCATATCCGGTTTGCTTATTCCTTGAACCGACACAGGATATAAAGACAGCATCTTTTGGCACCTTCCCGTTTATTTCCATCTCCCCCAGTGTGGGTCCACTCGCGGATGAATAACGTTCAAATTCCATGCCGGTAATTATGTTTGGATATAGGCCATACTTGTATTCTGCCGATACTTTCGGGTCAATAATGTCATACCCCGTGGCAACTACGATCGTCCCCACCTTCAATTCCACTATCTCGTCTTTCGCGTCATGATTTATGCAGTTTGGCCCACATGCAGCAACACAAGGAGGGACTTCATTCTTCGTTACTTCTTCGCCCCTACCTTTCTTCTCTATCCCTTCTCTCGTGCTCACAAGCGTTGCTTTTCCACATTTACCTTTCGTTTGCATCAAGCATTGGTCTTTGTCAATGGTATAAACAGCGGGAACCGCGTATGGGAATGCGATATAAATGGGGCTTCGCTTTCCCAAGCCCTCATCAAATTCGTTTGGAAACCGATTATGCAATCGGCAAGCTTGGGCACACAGATCGCAGCCCGTGCATAACTTCTCATCTACAAATCTTGCCTTCCTCTTTATCTTAACATCGAAATTCCCTATATAGCCTCCCACTTCTGCCAACTCGGAGTAAGTCATCAGGTCTATGTTCGGATGACTGCCAACGTCCACCATCCGCGGTGTTATAATACATGCAGAGCAATCGAGCGTTGGGAATGTCTTATCAAGCTGAGCCATGTGCCCACCAACGTAGGGGTTTCTATCTACCAAATGCACTTTGTACCCTCCGCCCGCTATATCCAATGCTGCATACATTCCTGTTATCCCTGCTCCGATTATCAACGTTTCCGGAACGACATCCACTTCCTTCGGATACTCAAGTGACTCTAACAGATTCGTTCTTGCAACGGCGCTTTTTACTAAATCCACTGCTTTACTCGTGTTTGCTTCCTTGTCCTCGGATGTCCAACTACACTGCTCTCTTATGTTCGCCTGTTCAAAATAGTAAGGATTGAGCCCCGCCGCCACACAGGTTTTTCTGAACGTTGGCTCGTGCATCCGTGGCGAACAAGAAGCAACTATTACTCGGTTAATTTTTCCCGCTTTGAGGTCGTTCTTTATCAAGCCCTGTCCCGGATCTGAACACATGTAGATATAGTCACGAGCGAGTACTACATTAGGCAGTGTCGCTGCATAATTCCTGACCTTCTCTACATCCACCGTCTGTGCAATATTTATCCCACAATGACACACGTACACACCAATTCTCGGTTCTTCCTCTTCCGGTTCCTCCTTCTTTCCTATCGCCATTTTTCACACCTTTAAAATTCACCTATTTAATTTAATTCTCTCGTGAACAAGTTTGTACTTGCCAAATACATATGTACAATATAATATAATATATGTACATTTACTATTGTTCTTGCTGAGTTCACAAACATTTGGAAAAAGCAATAACTACTTACAATTTTGATGTAAAATAAGAGAGTGCTATTTATGCAAAAGTAGAAGAGAGGAAGGAATTGTAAAAATGGGCGAAGAAGTGAAAGGTGAATTTGAGCCGAGAATAATCGGCTTCACTTGTAATTGGTGTACTTATGCCGCAGCAGACCTTGCAGGGACAGCGCGAATGAAATATCCACCGAACATAAGGTTGATAAGGCAGATGTGTAGCGGCAGAGTGGACCCGCTATTTGTGCTGAAGGTCTTTTTACGTGGAGCAGATGGCGTTTTTATCGGCGGGTGTCATCCGGGCGAGTGTCATTACATGACAGGTAACTTATCTGCAAGAAGGAGATACTCAATGATGAAGAAGTTGCTTGAATCGGTGGGCATAGACCCCAAAAGACTGCGTATGGAGTGGATTTCCGCATCTGAAGGAATAAAGTTTTCAGATACGGTAAAGGAATTTACAACACAGATAAAGGGACTCGGACCTGGTCCGTTCAGGCATATAGAGACGGAGGGTAAAGAACAAAAATGACAGAATTAGACTATGTACCGACTATTTGCCCCTATTGCGGGACTGGATGTGGGATATACTTAGTGATAAAGGACGGGGCGATAGTTGGTGTAGAGCCCTGGAAAGAGCATCCCGTGAACGAAGGTAAGAACTGCCCGAAGGGGAGAAACGCATATCAATTTATATATGGGGAAGGCAGGCTGGAAAAGCCACTAATAAAGGAGAATGGCAGCT
>QENJ01000062.1 GCA_013374505.1 Candidatus Methanophagaceae archaeon | reverse complement strand
CGGCTGGAATTTAACGAAAGTAACGTTTCTGGAACCGGGAACCGAAGTAGCCATAACCACTTCCGGCAGTGGAGTAGAGTACGAACGTAGCGAAACATCACCAAATGAAACGGTAACACCAACGGTAAATGAGACGGAAACACCCGCGGTGAATGAGGCTGCGACACCAACAGCGAGTCCCGAGGCTTCGCCAGAGGCAACGCCAACACCAGCGCCAACAACAAGTACCGAAGAAACACCAGAGCCAAAGCCATCAACCCCCGGATTTGAAGCTAGTTTCGTTATCGCGGGGATGTTTTCAATCGCGTATTTAGTGCTGCGTAGAAGAAAAGCGTGAAGCGCAATTTTTCTTTTTTCTTTTTTCTGTCATCATCTTCAAGAAAGGAACGGACTCAGAAAGAAGCGTTTTACGGCTGTAAAAAGTGTATTTGCTGTTACAGTCAAAGACCCATTATATTGACATATGTCATCTCCACAGGAAATGCACCCGAAAAGCATATAATGGGTTAAAACAACATGTAATTATCATATAGGAATAACATCAAAAAAGGAGGATAAAATGAAGCGAAAAGGGATACTGATAGCGGCGGTTTTTGTGGTCGCTGCTTTTGCATTGACAGGTGTTGTGAGCGCAGGGGAAAAGGTAGATCTGTTCTTGATTGTGGATGGGTCCAATAGCATTACCCCGGAGAACTATACTCTACAATTGACGGGATACGCGGATGCTATAGCGAACTCAACAATAGTTCCACAGAATGGGAATATCTCGGTTTGTGTGATTATGTTCGGGTATTGGCCACCTGAGTACACTGATCTGGAAATTCCCCTTACTACGATTACAAACCAGACAGATGCTGATGCCATCGCGGACAAGATAATGTCTATGCCGCAGCCTAAAGATCATACCCCCATGGCTGATGTTTTTACATTAGCCAATAGAACCTTAACGGGTTATATCGAAAGCGGGGTTACCAGTACGGATGTCAGACAAATAATAGATATAGCCACAGATGGGCGACCAAATAAGATACGTGGCGTAATCGGGCAGCCTTACCAAGACGCTGTAAATGCAACCTATGAGGCGAGGGATGATGCGATTTTCAAAGGGTATTTTGACGAAGTGAACGTACTCGGTGTTGATGTTAAGGAGGAAGCCAACCCACCCGCGCAGCCATATAACCGTGATTTCTTGGTTAAGTTGAATTATTCACTTACACCCAGTAATACTTCCGGTTTTTACATGGAAGCAACAGTCTGGGAGGAGTTCCCGAAAGCAATAAAAGAGAAGATACGAAGGGAATTATGGCCAATTTCCGACATCACTAAGAACGTCAGTAAAGCAATATGCAACTGTGGTGATGTGCTAAGCTATACAATTACTTATAGTAACGCAGATAACGTGGACCTTACAGAAGTCGTTTTACGGGATCCGATTCCCCCGACTACCACTTTAGTTCCTGGAACCATATCTAATGGCGGAACAGTAGAAGGTGGCGAAATCGTCTGGAACATAGGTACCTTAAAGATCGGAGAATCGCAAACGCAATCGTTCAATGTAACGGTTCACAACAACCTCGTAAATGGGACGATAATAACCAACACTGCTACGCTAACTACCAAAGAAACAGACCCGAAAAGCGCATCTGCGTCCACGCTGGTTTTAGTGCCGGACAATTTTGAGCTATTTGCGTATAAGACGGTGGATAAGAGCTTTGCTTATCCAAATGACACGCTCAATTACCTGATACACTACAAAAATGTCGGGACGGGAACGCTCACGAACACTACGATAAACGATACGATACCGACGAACACCACTTACATATTAGAAAGCATGACCTTAAACGACGTTAGTCTAACAGATGCAAAGGATGAGGACGCGGGAACATATTATCCCGGGAATAACATGCTGATATGGGATATAGGCACGTTGGTACCAGGAGCGAGTGGAGATGCAACTTTTAAAGTAAAAATAGATGCCTCTGTGGCTGATGGAACTGTCATACGCAACACCGCTATCTTGACTACTGATGAGACCGAGCCGGTTAAACCGTCAGTAATAACAAAGATCAGAGAGCCGGCACCACTACCTGTGATTATGCCCGTGGGTATCGTGGTTTTGATTGGGCTGCTGAGTCTGGTAGCAATAAGAGGTATATTTGGAAGACGGAGATAAAACCGTCTTCCTTTTTCCCATTTTATTCTCACGCGACAAAATAAAAACTGAATAATTAGAATTTGCTAACCTTTTTCAATTTACCCTCTTTTTTTTGTTTATGACTACGCGAGCAAAGGGAAAAGGGGGAAGAACGCAGAGCAAAAAGAGGACACATAGCGATACCAGTAAAACACCTGTCAAAACGGATTTTTTTACCGTGGTATTGGAAAAAGCAAAAGATAACGCGGAAGCAATAAAGTACGTAGCCCTTTTCTTAGCTTTTTGTTTCATCTTTTATATGGTGTATTATGCCATAACAATTAGTGGCCTGGGGGTAATGGTCCACCTTAGGAACGTCACCGCGTTGATTTTAGGTGCTATTTTCACTTTGGGGGGGATGGACGTGGTGGTGACGGGTGCCGTGTTATCAATCAATGGCTTCTCAATGGAGATAATAGACGAGTGCACCGCAGTTTTCTCGTCCATCGTTTATTGCTCCTGTGTATTAGCATATCCCGCGACACGAAAGCAGAAAGGCCTAGGTATCCTCTTCGGTGTGCCCTGCCTCTATGCGATAAACATCCTTCGCATTTCCGTATTGGCTCTTGTTGGCATGTACAATCCCGAGATGTTTGAATTTATGCACGTGTATCTATGGCAGGCGTCTTTTATCATATTCGTGGTAGTGCTCTTTCTGATATGGCTGAAGGTGGTGGTGGCAGATGGCGAAGAGTAGGGGGAAGAGGCGAAAGGAAGCGAAAGCGGATGAAAAACCGGGGTCTGACGGGAAGTGCGACATCTTAAGTTTAAGTAACAACCAATTGTTAGCCTTCTTGCTCAAGTTTCTGGTTGTCGCGGCGGCGCTCATGATTGTATGGTTTTATTGCGTCGGCGCTTTTTATCAAAGCGTGGTCTTTGCGTTTTCAAAACCGGTCATACTTCTTATGGGCTATACTAAACTGCAAATTGCTGCTCTTAACCTGGGAAATGCTTATCTTGTGAATTTTAACTTAGTGCCACTGGTCGCATTGGCTGTCGCAACACCGAATCTGATACTGAGGAAACGACTGGAAATGCTTGCAATCGGTATCCCGATTCTATTTCTTCTGCATGTTATAGATATATTGGTACGTTTTCCTATGTATCTAGACCATTCCAAGTTTGCGGAGATGGTTTATGTTTCAATAGGGATTGTAGGTGTAGCCGTGCCGTTTATTATCTGGTTTGCAATAGCGGTCTCATTTCATGGCGCGGGAAAACGGTAGAGGGAGAGACAAGTCACCTAATCTTCTTTAGTGCGTCTTATCGCATCTAATAGCCCATGAGCATAGTTTATACAGCCAAAGGCAGTGAAGTGATCGCCATTATCCAGATAATACTTCGTATCCTCAAAATAGCCCTTAGCAAGCGCTACCACCTCTTCTTCCTTCTCATCGAGCGAGACCGTACTCAGTTCTATTATGCTAGTCTCAAAAAGTGCGATGTCCTTTTTTATCCTTTCCGGGTCGCTCATTTCGTGGTATGAATTATCGTACCTTTTTTGTTTCAATCCCGCGTGGCAGAATTTCACCAGCGTTCCTACGTTATAAATACAGAAATAGCATAAACTACTTTAAATATGAATGGATAGAGTGTATTAAGACACTGCATTCAGAGGCGATAAAAATGGTGGAGAAACTGCCGGAATCGGGAAAAATATGGTATAATGGTAAGTTTATGGATTGGAAAGACGCTACGGTGCATATTCTCTCGCATGGATTGCATTATGGGTCTGGCGTATTCGAGGGGATAAGATGCTATGCCACGGATAAAGGCTCATTTATATTCCGGCTTCAGGAACATGTAGATCGGATGTATCGGTCCGCGGAGTTGTACAAGATGGAGATCCCCTACTCGAAGGAAGAGCTGACAGTAGTGATAAAAGAGACGGTTCGTATAAACGGACTTGATGCGTGCTACATACGACCAATCGCGTTCTATGGCTTCCATCACTTAGGTGTGAACCCTACTGGCTGTCCTGTGGATTGTGCAGTTGCCGTATGGCGCTGGGGCACGTACCTTGGTGCTGATGCGTTGAAGAACGGGATACGGTGCATATTCTCATCATGGCGTAGAATAGATCCCAAAACATTGCCCGTCACGGCAAAAGCTACGGGGCACTATCTAAATTCGATGTTAGCAGTGCATGAAGCAAAGGACCGGGGTGTTGACGAAGCGATATTGCTTGACAATAACGGATACGTGGCGGAAGGCCCGGGCGAGAATATATTCGCAGTAAAAAACGCAACTCTATACACACCTGCGGTTGAATCTTCTATTCTGCCCGGTATCACCCGAGCTTCCGTAATCGTACTCGCACGTGATTTGGGGTATGAGGTAGTAGAAAAGCCAATAAAGAAGGAGGAGTTATTGGCTGCCGATGAAGTCTTTTTCACGGGCACCGCGGCAGAAGTGTCGCCGATACGAGAGATAGACTCAGTAATAATAGGTACAGGCAAGAGGGGCGAAGTGACAGGTGCGATACAAAGTAAATTCTTTGATGTCGTGAACGCGAGAGAAGAGCGATATATGGCCTGGTTGGAACGGGTGTGAACTCTGCTGCTTTTAGAAGAATACAAAAATCCTTTTCCCGTTCTCTTCCTGCATTTGATTTCCAACACATCAATCACAATTAATAGCTGAGTTGTGACGACACAGGACAGCGAAATCAAGACCTCTCACTGAGTATTTTTACGCTTGTAATACCGCCTACAATCAAATTCACATAATACGTGCTTAATCGCCATACAACAGCGAAAACGCCTAAAATGGACGCATCTACCAGTGTATGATATAAATATGTGATACTAACTTCGGCTACGCCGCTGCTGCCCGGAGTTATAGGAATTGCAACGATTATAAGGAGTACAAATTGCGCGGCAATTGAATAAATCCAAACGGGATCGGTACCGAAACCAAGAAGTAAGATAGAAGGCACAATAAACGCAAACGTCCAAAATGCGATGGTAAAAATAAGTGCAAGCCCAAGCATGCTTTTCCCTTCACTCTGAAATCGCTTTATTGCACTAAAAAAAGTCTCCAACTCATGATAGAACTTATCTTCCAGATTTTGCAGTCGTTTCAGCTTTATCTTTGTAAACAAGAAATCCACGATCTTTTTTGCCTTTTCTGGTTTCGCAAGACTGTAAGCCAGGATTACAACGCCCGCAATGAGACAAGCACCGATGACCGTAAAGATGGCGTATATGGTTGAATGCTGCGGTAATACTGCTCGAAATAGCATAAAACTTATTGCAGCACCGATTATGATGACGATGAAGTCCAATACTCGTTCGCCAAGAACAATTGCGGTTGCATCGCCAACGGGAAAACCTTTTTTTTTCAGCAGGTAAATTCTCGCGGGTTCACCACCAAATTGCGAAGGCGTTATGCACGCAGCAAAGAGGCTGGCTAAAATTATCTTTACTGCGTTCAAAAGTGTTAGTTTATTCGTCTTCTCGCGTAACCCCGCTTCTTTACGTTCTATAAAATCACTCATTAGTTTCAGCCGAAAGCCCCAGATCACAAAAGCACCGAGATGTGTTACAATTGCTAATAACAAATAACACGGGTTGATTTTTTTTAGTGTATCAATGGTTTCCCACGTTATTTTGTATGGCGAGAAAAAAAGGATGAACAGCAGGGTTAAGGTGCTTATTCCAAGAGATGCGGTTAGCAGTAACAGCGTTCGACGTTCAATCATAAGTACCTGAATAAGAAAGAAGTAGGATAGTAAAAAAGTTTGAAATACCGTCTGTGCAACGGTAGTCGTAATTAGGATCGTGTAGCACAAGAACTCACATCTGCTGAACCGGCGGCTGCTTGTAAACGGATTTAGCTACATAATAGGTAAAAAGCGCCAGTCCTATACCCGCAATGACATCTGTTATCCAGTGTATTCCAAGATACAACACGGAAAAGACAATTATGGGGAATCCAAAGGCTAGGAAAGTTTTATAACGTTTGAAATTGGTTTCGTGCATAATCAAAAAATGCACTGAGCACCATAGCCACATGCAAACTTGGAAAGCAGTTGTCTAAAGGGTCAATATCAGTAATAATCGAATATATACGTGGAAATTGCTCGTACAAGAGCGGTTGCACATTCTGTAACGAAGCACCCGCAATAGAGACATGGAAAAGCATGAAGAAAGGAAATGCTATTAAATAATTAAGCGAGAACATCAAAGCAAACCGTTTGAATAAAATCGTCTGTCGATAGTATGCCAATACAAGAGCGGTAAGAATTATAGCACATATATATATTACAAGATACGAAAAACTCATTAAATACGTGAGTGACGGAAAAACAGCCTTCTGGAATATATGAACGGTATCCGATTCTATAGCTTTAATAAGTACTGTGCCGTCATAATACCGGGATGGTAACATAAATTTACGCTGAATTGATGCCTGTGTCATGGACAATACAAAAACCAGCAGCGGTAATATTAGGTGGAATCGGCATTCCCTACCAAAGTGCGTATCCGGCTTAGCTTTTTGTTTTCCACCTTCTTTCTTAGTTGCGCCCATGGATAACGTTATATAGCTTTTTATCTAAAGAAAAGAAATCACGCCAATACATATAAGTGTTGCGAGGAGAGACCTGATAAAACAACCAGCAACTACTGCAAGCCAGGTCATCCCCGCCGTCATTCCTATTAGCCTACCTGCCATTGCTCCCACAGCAGAACCGGTCCATTGAAGCGGGAAGATAACAAAGAGCATAAGCCCTATAAATCCAAATCGCATTGCCCATTTATATTTCTTTATTGCTTTCTCTCCTTTCTCCTCGGTTATTACCACCAACTTTCCCAAAACCGGTATCTTGTTTGCGTACTTGAAGTTCCAGACTAAAAACAGAGCGACATCTGCATCTGTAAAAAGGATAAAAGAGATGAGATATGCTGGCGGAATACCCAAATTCAAACCTACAGGAATCACCGCGACCGCACCGCCAATAGGCATAAACGAATAAATGCCGAAGACCTTTGCATAATCCGTGTATACTTCCGGACCTGCAAACCAGAATAAAAGTACAACAGCGCCTGCAAAGCAAAAGGGAATGACAAACTTAGCTATCGCTATCTTCCTCATTTGTCTTACCATTGCCACTGTATCCTTCACACTGGTTTCCATCGCTTTTATCATGTCTCTATTTACCGTAAATACATACATGCCAAAATGAGGGATGTTCTAATTAACTAAGAGCGTGTTTGATATAAAAGAGGAGGAAGGAGAATGAAGCTAAGAATAGTGTATGATAACGAAGCGAAAGAAGGGTTGAAGAGCGATTGGGGGTTCTCTTGCTTGATAGAGACGGGAAATAGAAAACTGCTGTTCGATACCGGTGCATCCGGTGCTATTTTATCGCAAAATATGGGGCAGTTAGGGCTAGAGAAAGAAGAGCTTGAATTTATTGTGCTATCACATGAGCACTGGGACCATATAGGCGGACTTGACGCTGTGCTGCACCCGAATGTTATGGTGTACATACCCCGATCCTTCACGAGGGGAACGAAGAATAAGATTAAGGAAAAGGCAGCAGAAGTATTTGAGGTTACAGGACCTGCGGATATTATATCTGGAGTCCACACAACCGGGGAGCTTGGAACAGAGCTAAAGGAGCAGTCTTTGGTGCTGGACACAACAGAGGGCGTAGTGGTTTTAACGGGTTGTGCGCATCCTGGTTTGGGCACTATTATAGAGACCGCAAAGGTTTTCGGTGATGTGTACGGAGTGATAGGAGGTTTTCATGGTTTTGATAAGTTAAGGCAATTGGACGTGCTGAAAAAGATAAGCCCCTGTCACTGTACTGCTCGTAAGAGCGAGATAATGGCTATGTATCCTGATAAAGCTGTCTGGTGTGGCGTAGGAGAAGTGCTTGAATTTTAGTCACCAGAAGAACCAGCTTTCGGTATATATCACATAGAGGAACAGCAGTAGATTCGCCATCGCATGTGCCTGAACACACGCGAATATGTTCTTTCTCTGGTACAGCAGCAGATTCAGAATCATAGCTGTTAGTAAGCCCGGCAGCCAGCGGAAATGCGCAAAGCCGAAGAACAACGACACCACTGCGAACGACATAAACGTGTAGGTTCCTATGGGCACATCAGCCCACTTATCAGGGTCTATCAGGTATCGTATCAAGAACGACCTGTTGAACAACTCCTCGATAAATGCAGCAACCAGGACGCTTCCTATGAGTCGCAGGCTCAGTAGGACTATCAGCATACCGGAACCAAAACTGGTTGGGTCGTAATGACTGGACGCCGTAGAAAACATAGGATAGTGCCCTTCCAGGCCCACCCATAGGATAAAGACAAGCACACCGACAAGCAATGCCAGCACATCGAATTTCCGTGTAGCAAGTTCGGTATATAAGCTTCGGTATCGCAATAGTATGCCTCCCACAATCACAGTTCGCAGTCCGTATGCGACATATAGGTGGTACGCATCATAGCCAACAAGCAACTGGGGTACGATTTCGCCGATGACAAGATAAATCACAAATGGAAACACATATTTCCAGGTACCACCTAAGTGCCAAAAAGTCTTGAAATAGCGAGTATGGTAGCGCTGCACGAGGAGATATAGCGGCACGATAGAAAAAAGCGCGGCTATTCCTAACGCCCAGCTCACGAAAGAGCATAGATAGACCAGCAAGAGGCATGCAATTACCGCCACCGAGAGAGTATTCAAACGGTTTTCGAGGGTCATTGTAATAGTACTATTATGGTGTACGGTAAAACTATTTTTGTGCTAAAAGGGATGTTAATAGCGAAACTTGCGGTTTACCGCCCTTTCAAGTTATAGCCTTTGGCACCTTTTACTACTAAACCGGAAAACCTTAGCCAGTTTAAAAATTTCTTTGCATATGTTTTCTTCGTTACCGCGGTCCATTCTTTCTCATACACAGATTCTAAGACGTTCCCGACAGTCTCCACTGTTATTTTAGCTTCGGGTAACTTATCTATTACCCTTTTATAATTCGAGTTCACTAAATATTCTGTAAACTGCATTTTGCGTAGTTTGTCACTATATCGTGCCATCGCCTTTCCTTCTTTGGTCAATTCATAGAAGCCACGGTGTGGATGCAGGACAAAACCAAAAGCACCGCAACATGAAAGTTCCTGACTCAGTCGCCTTTCCTTAGTACCCAGTTCCAGCGATAACGCATGAATATCACCATTCGAGAAGAACAGTGCCTCCAGAATCTTGAACATCTTCTCTGCACTGAGATAAGGAATAGGTATATCGCCCTCTGCCTCTTCAAGCTGGTTCGATTTTAATAGTCCCTTTTTATAATGGCCCAAACCGGTAAAATCTAGGATGCTTGCAATAGCAGCCCCATAAGTCTTTAAAGTCAGCGGGTTCTTCCAGCTTTTATTATACTGCGTGACTATCTGGTTGCCGATCACAAATATCGTCAGTTTTCCCTCTTGCTGGAGCTTCTGTTCAATCATCATGAAATAATCAATATCCTTCACCTGATCTCGTAACACCTTTTTAGCCTTTTCCTCTTGAGTTCTTAATAGCGTAATATAGTCTTTACCCATACCCGTAAATTTATAGCTCCTTTTACCAACGACCAAATTAAGCGATTTCAGTGTTGCTATTAGATTATTGATAGTAGTTGTGCTCGCGCCTATTGCTGTTGCTAAGTTCTGTGTTGAGAACTCGTCCACATCCGAAACGTAGGGCAAAGGAATTGCTCGCACGAGTTCGTTCATTTTGCCAATACGTAAGTAAGGGAAATATCCCTCATTTATCCTGTTCATACTTTCACCTCCTCCATCATTTGAGACATGCAATTTCTCGCTCCTTCTTCAATACATTTATTATATCTTCATAAACTACTTTTAAATCCTCTTTCTTAACCTTACCCAAAAGTTTCTTTATCACTAATTCCGGTGTACTCGACCCGATATGGTTGAACATCGGTTGTCTATCTACGATTATGTTCCCCGACTCATCTAAACCCTCAGATTCTATCCCGTCCACGCGCACCTTCTCTACACTTATATGCGGCAGTATCTCATGAATCAAATGCGTTATCACCACGGCTAACGTATCTTTCGGTAAGTTATTCAGTATAGATGCCATTATACGTCCCATAGCGCCCGGTTCGGTAAGTGCTTCCAATTCGTCTATTAAAACCACTTTCCCGCCTTCTCGCATGAATATTCGGCTCAATGCCCTCATATAATATTCAAAAGACCCCGTCTTCCTTATCATCTTCCTACAGTACAAATACAAAGGTAGCAGCGGTATTTCCGCTCGCTCCGCCGGCACCGGCAGACCCAGTTCCGTGAGTACAATCGAACTCGCAAGTGTAATTAACAAACAGGTTTTACCTCCGCTATTCGCACCCGTGAGGATAGATACCGGATGCTGAGTGGCGCCAAAGATGCCTAAATTCGCTTCGCCAATGGAATACGATACGGGTACTACCTTCTCTCCGCTCTTCCGCTCTTCATCCAGCAGAAATAAATGTCTGCCCATAGTCACGCCTATTCCTTTCTCTGTTATCGCAGGGATATTCATCTTAAAGTCCCGACTAAACTGTGAAATGGCGAGCATAAAATCGAGATAGAAGAGCATACTTATACTTCGGTTTACACCGTCTCTATGCACTTCTAAGTGCTTTGCCAAATCTCTCAATTCATAATAACGCCTCTCGCTCTTCGCTCTATTATACCCCTGTCTCAATCCCGCGATCTTATCACGTGAAAATTCAAAAGGTAATCCTGCTTCCAGGGTCTCATACGCACTCGCACTCAAGATATTCGTATCTTCGCGCGTCAGCATCAGCTCATCCGCTATTCTCGCCAGAGTTTCTTCCAGGTAATTTCTGAATTCATCCGCGCCGCCACCTGTTTTCATTATCTTGGCTGCTTCCCTGTTTATCGCTTCCTCCCAGCCGAAAATCAATTCGTCGAATTCTAGTGCCCCGGCACCTCGTGCTTCTATGCCGGATATAAGCGCCAAAACTTCTTCTAACTCTTTTACTGACACACCCTCGAACAGCCATGATTCTTTTAGCAGATCAAATTCGTTCAAAAGCTTTATCACCACTTCTATCGCATTCTTCTTTGCTACAAAGGAATTGACCACGAACTCCGGGTAAATCTCGCACGTATCAGACAACTCTTCGGGCCTCTTGGCTATAATACCGGGTGCATCAAGTACTTCCGCGCCTGCGTCTTCACCGATTAACAGGATGGTATTCTCTTTTTGCAAAAGTACTTCGGCTTTAGCTGCGGAATCAACCAATTCGACACGCACAAAATCGCCATAAATCTGCTTCACCGCACGCTCTATCTCTTTGCTTCGGGTAGCGATAAGAGGGGCATATCCAAAGCTCACCTTCCCTATCTCGGCTGTGGCAAGTGATTCCCGCACCTTAGCCTCAGCATCGCCCATTAAAGCCCTCAAGTCTTCACACTTTCTTATATCGCGAAACCGTCTTTGCAATTCATCTTTATCGCGCGAAGCGGTGAGTGTAAGAACGATATCTCGCCCATTTTTTGTCGCCGGATAGTGAGAAAGCATCCCCAAAATTTCTCGTGCCAATTCGCGTGTCTCTTTTGTGCAGAAGATTTCCCGTACTTTATACCCTTCTAAAGCCTCTCTATACCGCAGCACTACCTTCTCGGCTTCCTTCCGTTTTAGACCTAGAAAGGCAGATAGAGTATCGAGATCCGGGCACAGAATTGCATCCTTCAAATAAGGCGCTATGAACTGCGGGACATCAGAAGAGGGATATTTTTTACGATTGATCATAACTATTCTTTTCCTAACGTTTTTGGTGTTGTCATTATGCCGCTTCTGTTATTTAGAACCTGAGTGTTTTAATACGATATTATTGCTATGCACAGTTAATGCAATGTCTGTCATGGCTAGTTCACTTCTTACGGAGCCTTGATTCACCATTAACCCCGTCACACGACCGGTTTTGGTATCAAAAGTAATATCGTCCACGTTTCCCATAGAGTCGCCCTCTGAGGATATAACACTTCTATCAAGTATATTTTTACTGAATACCCTCACCGCTTTAGTCTTACTTTTGGAAATCAAATCACGAGTAAAGCGTTCTCGCCTTTTTATACCCTCCATATCCAGTTCCAAAAATTCACTAATCGCTTTTAAATTAACCACATCGTCCAACGCGAATCCAAGCCGGTATAATATGGCATGCACCAAACACTGAGCGAAAGCAAAAGGATACTGCGCTGCAAATTCGCCATGTATCTCCCTCAGCTCTCTATTTCCCTCATCAGACAGATATTCAGTCATTGCATCTCGTAGCTCAGTTGCGATTATCGCTTTTGCTTCCCCTTCCTTAACAGACCCCTTCGTTATCCCCTTAGTCCCGCACATCTGCATAGCATAGGGCACAAAATGTTCTAAAGGCTCCTCTTCAACGTCCTCTAAAATAAAATTCCAAGGAAATAGCCTCGATTTGAGGTACGCAATTACTTTCTCCTTCTCCTCTTCCTCTCTCCCTCTCTTCATCTCTTTTTCCCCACATCTAAAAACGTCATAACCAAACGAATATACAAGTTTGAACTTGAAATATCTTTTCTTTTCTCCCCCTGCTCGCTTCGAGATCTCAACTCTATGTTTCCACACGAAATGCACTACCTACAAAACTTTATATAGCATTAGCCAGAGACCCAAAAGCTTTATATACCTCCCACTTCTTAAGAACATAATTACCAGAAAAGTAGAGGATAAGAATAAAAAAAGAGAGGGCAAAAAAAATGGTAGAAGTATTAGAATACGAGCATAATGGGATTGTCGGTGTAGAACCGGAAGACGAACTGTTTGGAATACCAAAGTTGGCGGTAGTGGGGGTAGGTGGTGCAGGGAATAATTCTATGAATCGATTGGAACATCTGGGTGGGCTGGAATGCGTTGACCGGATAGCGATAAACACGGACAAGCTACACCTGGATTCGATAACCTGCAAAAAGAAGCTTTTAATCGGGAAATCGCTTACTCGTGGGTTAGGTGCTGGGGGTTCACCCGATGTAGGACGAAAAGCAGCGGAAATGGACAAGGAGCACATACATGAGATGGTATCCGGTAATAACTTCGTGTTTTTGACTGCTGGTATGGGTGGCGGAACTGGTACAGGGGCTGCGCCTGTTGTTGCGGAAGTGGCACGGGAAGCAGGAGCAATCGTGGTTGCTATGGTCTCTTTCCCATTTGCAGCGGAAAGGAGAAGGAGAGCAAAAGCGTTTGAGGGTATAGAGGAATTGAGAAGGGTA
>QENJ01000061.1 GCA_013374505.1 Candidatus Methanophagaceae archaeon | reverse complement strand
TTCCACAAACGGAGTTTACAACTCTTAGCACCATATCCACGAACTGTTCGACTGTAAACCTGCTTAAAAGCCGGTAGACCTCCTTGGCATCGGGGGCATTGTACACGCCTGTAAACTCTCTTAGCGATGCTTTAGCCTTTAATTCACTTATCACGAAGGTTATGTCAGTCCCGAAGCACATGGAGATGATTACAATCTTCAGCACCGTAATTGTCCTATCTAAAGGCTTTATTCCGAATTTAGACACTATTTTCCGCACTTCTCGTTGCTCGAATATCCTTAGTACGTTTCGCACTAAATCCCATCTTTTATCTTCTTCTGCCGGTACAAGTGGTGTTTTCATTTGAATTACCTAAATAAGTCATAAAGCATGCCCCTTTATAAATCTTTCGGTTTTTAAGTCCGTATTCTAGGTACGGGTATATTATGCCTTGTCGTTTTGGGTGCCAACTATATAGAATGTCGTTCCAGTTGATTGGGGGACGATGAATTTGTGTTTTGCTGGTGGTTTGTGGAGGGGGCTAAAGGGATAGTTATTGGAGGTATGGGTGGAACTATCGCAGGCTTGACAATCTGGCTCGTCCAGTTGTTAAAGGAAAAAGTAACGGAGCGAGCAGACAAAAAAAGAGTATATAATTGGTTATACTAAAGAACAAAACAATATGGACGTTTAGGTGTTGGCACACCTAACGATCCACACTGGATATCCACAATAGATATAGCTGTTTATACTAATTTAACCCCTAATAGAGTTCGATATATTTGTAGTGTCCACAAAGAGATTAGACTTAAGATGGAAGGAGATCTTTGGCCTAACGAATCTTTGGAAGAGAAATGGGGTATACGAGAGCTTGTTGATTCATAGCTAAATGCTGTATGAAAAAGAAAAAAAACCGATACTATTAAATTGAAGAACAGGGTTTATGGTCAGGCTATCACAAAGCGTTTATATCAGCAGCAAACAGATTATAGAAACGAGATGAGTGCCAACAAGAAATACGCAATCCTAAAACCCTTTACATCAAAAGAACTGAAAGAAATTGCAAACAGCATGAACTTCACGGTTTTTCAGGTTTAAAACAGAAAGAGCTGGCGAAGTTCCTATAGTTTTATATATTCCCCCTTGTTAATTTGTTATGGAGTATTGTAATGAGTCTGCTTATCAAAATACATGAAATAGATGAGTTCTCAGGAGCCAAAGCTATCCCGGATGGTGCGATCAGTGAAGAGATTCTTTTAAATATCAAGAATTTAGATGAAAAAAAGGAGATAGAACCGTTTATTCGAGAAATTCTATATGACCCAAATGAGACCCCTCATGGTCCTACAGAAATAGCAGATATATTGACAAACCACGTACATGTTAGAGGAGAAAAGCGGTTAGCTGCCTTCGTGCTCAAAGGTAAAAGTTTCCGAAAAGTTAGAAGTAGAGATGTGTCCCATCAATTTGCTAAACTGCGCCAAATTCCAGACCTTGGTTTGATGATCTTTCTGGCAGTTGGCAACATTCAAGATGATGCACAGCGAGATTTTGTGCAAAACGCTATTGATGCAGGATGTGACTATCTCATTATTGATGCTCAGGACTGCGCACGTTTGTTCATCGCTTATGAGAAAATCTGCCCAAAAGATGGAACGGCTTATGATGAATCGGGAACTTGTCAACAAGGGCACCAGTTAGATGACTGCTTGCCTTTAGAAATGGAGGTTAGAGAAAAAGCACGATATAATATCGTAAAACAAAGTGATTTGAGCCATGCTGGTGCAAAACGCTATTCTGCCACTATCCTTTTAGACAGGCATTATACAAGGGAGGTAATAAGAACCATTATTCAGAAAGCAACAGAGAAGTTAAAAGACAGCAACTATTACCGTAATGAGCGAGTTAAATCACGCTGGGGACAAACACCCGCTCACGTGATATGGTTGTTCATAGCTTCTGACCCAGAAGATATTCAAAATGTAAACTGGGTTTGTCGTACTTCTTGGATAGACCCATCCTTGACAGAACATATGCGTCCAATCGGTTTAAAAGGTAATGAAAAATTCGGAGATATTGAAATCCTTTGGAATGATGAATATAAGCAATATAAAGACCTTTTTGTGAGTTTATCTGGTACGAAAGA
The DNA here is from genome assembly GCA_013374505.1 of Candidatus Methanophagaceae archaeon. GTDB lineage: Archaea > Halobacteriota > Syntropharchaeia > Alkanophagales > Methanospirareceae > QENJ01. Next base: position 12,067 of record QENJ01000061.1, on the reverse strand, counting down.
GCAAGTACTGGACGCCATTAATCCAATATTAGAAGAAATGGTTACGCTTGCCAAGCGGGCAATCATGCACTTTGAAGAATATTGTCGTAGAGAACTTTCTGAAAGCGAATTTATTTCTAAAATGCAGGAGATGGAGCCGAAAGTCACAGAACTTCTCCTTAAATCTGATAACATTCCTGAACCACCCTTAGATTGCAAGGATTATGATCAAGCATGCCAGCTTGTTTTCGCCACTATTTCTGCTATGTTCCTCTATTATTCCAAGAAGGGCTTAGAAACATGGTCTAAGAAAAACAGAGATTTCCTGATGCAGGACGACATAAAGAGATTTTATAACGGTTTGGAAAGAATTAAATTTGAAGAAAATAAGTTACATTGAGTTCATAAAACAAATGAAAATGACATCAAAAAAACGAGTTGGCGATTGAAATTGGTTATAAGGATTATGCTCATTGAGCGGGGGTACAAAAAAAAGTATAGAAAATGACTGACAAAAAATACGCAATCTTGAATACCCTTACATCAAAAGAACTGAAAGAAATCTGCAAACAGTATGTTTAATAACATACAGATTTAGCTAAATTCGCTTCGGAGAACTTGGATAGTTCTTTGAAAGAAATATAGTCCTTAGCCAGTAGATTTGAGGAAGACAAGCTATTAGGCAAATTAAAAGATGCCAAGGATTATTTCATGATTAAACGGGTAGAGATTGAACATTTTGATGAAGACAGGATAAAAGCAAGAGTGAGCGGATATGGATTAACATTAAACTATCTCGGCGCTGATGCGTTTTCATATACTTGCGATGAGCGATGTCAAGATTGGTTATATCCGGTAAAAAGGGTAATTATCTCGCACTTTAAGAAACGGCAGTTACCTATTTTTTGAACTGTTGGATGATTTGAAAGCGGATATTATTCCCCCAAATAAATGCTGTTATGATAAAGCCAAATCATTGACTGCCCAAGATGTTTATTTTGCTGAACATGCCCCCACTGACACTTTTATAGCCTCGTGTGCCATTTGCGATCCCGACTCAGCATTCCTATTGACAGTTGATAAACTATTGTTGGAATCATATCACCTGAAAAAGCTAGAAAAAGATATGCGAGCAAAAGAAGAGAGGAACCGGCATTTACAGATTACAAACGAGTTTAGAATTTAAGCATCAATAAGACCCACTCTCTTTAACTCCTCAAATACGTGTCGAATCTTTTCTGCGTCCGTAGCACTCTTAATATCGCACGATGTGGCTATAACACGCTCTGTTAGCTCAGCACCCCGGAAGGTTTTCAGATACGTATCATAGACCGAAAGGATAGTCGCAGCTATCTCAAGCCATTTTGCATCCTTTCCATCTATCACTTCTAAGAACTTATCGGTATTAAACCCCCCAAGCTCTTTTGTATAGTCATTCTCATATGATGTATAGCAATCCGCAAAGTTGTAATAGTCATCGGCAAGTGCAGGAGAATAAGGACCCCTGAGATAGATACTATACGAATAACCAGGGTTGAACCCGAAGAACTTAGAGATGAACACATACTTTTGTAGCATTAACCGGTGTTCAAATTTTTCAATATCGAATCGAAATCCAGCTTCCTTTTCAAGAAATTCCATAAACGGCAATAATTTCTCCATCATATCTCCTCTTTCCTTTCTTGGTAATATATGATTATCTGCATAAAAACTTGCCGGTTCCTTTTTGGATAGTAGAGTCCCGAAATTATTTCGTCAAGAAACTTCACCTCAATTTATGGTGGAACTAACAGACAAAAAGATCGAATGGGCAGTTAAGCAGGTAATCAACAAAGGTGAAAGCACGGAGATGGTTGCAGCGATATATGGTGTCTCTAGGAGGAGAATACAGCAATTGGTGAAGTATTATAGGAAGCAGGGGCCTATGCTTGATAAGGCACTTGACCTGGAATACTTTGAAACTCCGAATGATGCTTTTATCTGGAAAATGAGATCTGAGAACACGCTTGGAATGTTCTTCGAGTGGAGTGAAAGGGAGATAAGTTTATGAATAAGAAATGTCTTATGAATAGTAACAAAATAATATTAGGACTCAAAAACAAAACCTGCATTATGATTATATGACCAACGAACAACTTGAGATAGACAAACTTGTCTACGAGCTGTATAACCTAAACGAAGAAGACATAAAAGAAGTAGAGAACGGGTATTACAGACGGTACCCGAAATTAGCAAAAGCGATAGAAGAGAAGCTGAAGGTGAAGAAGAATGACGGAGAATAAAGATTATATTAAATTAACAGATTTAAAGACTAAAATATGGCAGGCACAATATAAAGCATATAGGGCAGTTAATACGGAACTTATCAGCCTTTACAGGGATATAGGTCAGTCTATCGCGGCAAAACAAGAGGATTTAGGCTGGGGCCAAAAGATAATCCAGAAGCTCTCGGAAGATTTACAAAACGAGTTCCAAAGAATAGCGGGTTCTCTTATGCAAACTTAGATAGAATGAGAAAGTTTTACCTTACCTATAAAGCCAATCCAAAACTCGCACAACTTGTGCGGGAAAATCCCTGGGGACATAATATCGTAATTATTGAAAAACTAAATGATGATTATCAACGAGAATACTATTTGCGAATGACCGTCAGAAACTCATGGAGCAGAAACATTCTTGTTCATCAAATAGAAACAAAATCATTTGAACGTTTTTTAGCAGACAAGAAAACTCATAATTTTGATACGACCCTACCTGTCGAGATGCAGGAGCGTGTAGAACCGGTCATAAAAGATAACTACATGCTTGAGAGAGCAAAAGTAGTGGGTAAAGAGTATTTAAAGCGGCTTGTGGAAGTCTATAACCAGTACAGAATGGGCGACCGGAAATCCACGGAAAGAGGGGAACGAGAATATAAACCTCTTGAGTTAGTCTGCTGTGAGGTGTTGAAATAAGAAAATGTTTGAGCCAAAATTTACCAATACGCATACGATAACCAAAGCTCTCCTTGAGATTGAAAGAGCAAGAGGTTTTTTAGATGCGGCCAACTTAAATGAGGCATGGATAACGAAGATGCAGAGCGAGGCACTTGTCCTTGAAGCGCACCATTCCACGCACATCGAAGGCACGCAACTTACGTTAGCTCAAGCTCAAGAAATCCTTGCCGGTAAAACACTGAAAGGAATAAGAAACGATTCTTTACCAGAATGGGTACGAGTTCAAGCGACTGTTCTCATTGTCCGAATATTACGATACGGATCGCCGTAAGTATTACGACGCGATTCAATCCGTAAGAGAGATTGATAACTCCACCTATCAAAAAATTTGCGATACCACCAAAAGAACCGCCACAAGAGACTTTACGGACCTCGTGAACCGCGAGCTTCTTGAACGGCATGGTGAAAAGAAAGGAACGTATTACACGTTGAAACTATTCGTGTGATATTATTAAGGGACAGCAATAAGGGACATTTAAGGGACAAAGTGTGTGTCAAGCAAAGTTTATACTGGCCTGTTGGTGAAAAACCAACCTTCGGTGCCGAATCTTGCATCTAATCTGCTAACAGGCTGTTGTGAAGCCAGGGGGTGGGGATACAGGGTGCAACGCAAGTAAAAGGCTGGGCGCCAGAAATGCTTGTGACAGCTAAAAATGTCTACAAAACAGGACCAGAATCCGTATATAAAATGCAATGATAGTCCTTCTGAGGAGCCAGATGAAGGAAAATTCAAAGTCCAATTCTGTGAGAGAGTTCATAGTAGCCTCTTGAATGTGGAAGACTACCTTTATAAAGTTAAACATACACATAACTATACATGGGCACAAAAACATTAACAATTACGGAAGAGGCCTATAAAAAGTTAAAAGTGGAAAAGATGGAAGGCGAGAGCTTTAGTGAGGTTATTGGTCGGCTTACCGATAGGAGCAGGAAGGATTTGATGGAATTTGCCGGGGCATGGAAGGATTTTAATGTAGAAGAGATAATAAAAGAGGGGAGAGAAAAGTTCACTAGAAATGCAAAGATACTGCCTTGAGACCTCCTTTGTAATTGATTTTTTGAGAAAAAAAGAGGATGCAATAGAGAAGTATAGGGAGATAAAGAAGCAAAAGCTTGAAACCACCTCTGTTGTTGCATGGGAGATATTACGCGGACCAAAACTTTACGGACGTGTTAAAGAGTATAACGCTGCTATAAAATTCTTGGAGCGTTTGAATATTTTGCCATTTACGTTAACCACTTCAAGAATTGCATCTGAGATCGAATTGGAATTGAAAGAAAAGGGGAGAAGCGTAAATCTGATAGATGTTTTAATAGCCGCTACAGCAATTGAAAATAACTCTAAACTTGTTACACGGGATGAAGGTTACGAGAATATAAAAGGACTGGAAGTTGTATTTTATTAAAAACGAGAGCATGATGATCAATGATCTGGCGCACACGAAACGAATTCATACAAAGACGGTAAATTGAGTATCAACAAAACGCAGTATTTCGAAGGGATACCCGAAGCGGTCTATAATTTTTAGATGGGTGGTTATCAGGTCTGCCAGAAGTGGCTTAAAGATCGTAAAGGTCGTCAGTTAACCGAAGAAGAGATAGAGCACTATCAGAAGAATCGTGGTTGCGTTGAATGAGACGATACGGATAATGAAGGAGATAGATGCGGTGATAGAAGGGCATGGTGGGTGGCCGATACCGTAGATGATGAAAAATGGAAGACGTTGAAACAATGACTTTTGGGGTGCTTAACCCAGAAGAAGCACAGCGTGAAGAATGGGAACATAATTGTGATGCAAATTTGGAAAATAATCATAAAGAGGCGATCCTTGATGGTCAACAACGATTAGCATCGTTCATGAGCTGTAAGCTTTAACACCGGAAGAGCGGATTCATGAAGGGAATCGAATCGAAAAGATAAAGGAAATACGGGCACAGCACCGGGATGAATTCTCTTAAAGTAGTAATTGTAAGGATACTCATGGCCGAAAAACACAGATTCTCAAAACAATGCGTTTATACCTTACGCAAAAGGGATAACCTTGAGTTCATTTACAGGAGTTCTGGGACTGGCACATTCCGTGAAAACAAGAATTGGAAAATTGGCTATTCGCTTTTTATGGACGCTAAAGAACGACAGGAAAAAATGCCGATCTTATTTAGCGCGGCAGAAGAAAGCAGCGGCTTGATCTATTATGCGCTATTAGAATCAATCACGATTAACAAAGAGCATGGAATTTACAGGACAACGTATTCTTTTTCTCATTTAACTCCACTTTCTGATACTAAACCGCGTAGTAGTTTGGTGCTACTCAGCACAGGTAAGCCATTGTCCAATAACTATATTCGCCCATACGCTGTTTGTCGTACTCCCGATTGGTTAAAGGAGATTGAACAGAGCGGGTTACCACCAATTGAAAAAGTAAGAAAGGCTGGAACAGAGCGATTCCATAAAGATGGAACTAACCTTAACTGTTCATTAGTGGAGTTTTGGCAATGGTCCGCCTCGGATTTAGTCAGTAATGCACTCAGGGGCATACTCGCAGAATATATTGTTGCGCACGCTTTAGATCTTGCAGATGCTGTTCGATTTGAATGGGACGCATACGATTTATTATTGCCCAACGGGATAAAAATCGAAGTCAAATCAGCAGCCTATATCCAATCGTGGTACCAGAAAGGGTATTCAAAAATATCTTTTGCCATCCGAAAAACAAGCGAGTGGAATGAAGAGACAAACAGACAATCACGTGCGATGAAACGGCATGCGGACATCTATGTATTTTGTTTACTGAAGCATACCATTCAAGAAACTATAGATCCGTTAGATGTTACTCAATGGGAATATTATGTATTGCCAACCTCGGTTCTCGACGATAAAATGGGAGATCAGAAGCAAATAAGTTTACAAGCCGTAAAGAAGTTGGATCCTTTACAGGTACCATATGAAGATCTATCTTCTTGTATTGGACATTTAGCAGTTGAAATAGACCTGAATAGAAATAGAGGAAGCAAATGAGTGAAACGGGAGTTATCACACTAGCTGGCGTATTGGAACGAGATACCGATTATCGAACAGTTCTCGTGGCACCAGCTTCTTACTTTTACGGGGACCTTAAAGGATTCGATGCCCGTGCCAATTACGAAGATATTGTTGAGTGGTTCTCATTGAGCACAACCATAGGTAATCGGAGACAGTACAAGTTGGCGCTCTTGCATTCGGCAATCGAAAAATCCACCTTTGGCTATCAATGCGAATAGAGAAGGCGGGTAAATCAGCCGTTATTCGAATCAAGGTCCCTAAGCTCTCGATTGCTGACCCGTTTGAAAACCAACGTGAGGAAGTGGCTGTAGGCATACAAAAGGGTAAGCAGCTACTGACATGGCCTCAACAACATGCAGCCGTAAGATGAAAGGCTATAAGGAGGTGATATAAATGACAGAAGAAAAATGCCCGTCAATTGAAGATTTGCATGATGCAAAAGGGGTCTTTTTGAGAGATGAACCCAGGGATCTTTTTTATCGAATTGCTACTGAGCTGATCGATCTTGCTATTTTCGGAAACTCAAAAACACGATTAATTGAATATTTAAAAGCCGAAAAGACAATTAGACACCCATGCTACTATGGTTCTTTTTCATTGCGATTAGTTGCCTGCTCGGTCTTGCCATCTCCACTCTTTTAGACCTCCGGTTTTCTACACTGGAACGAGTCTTTTTCGCGATTACACTCGGGCACGTGATCTCAATCTGGCTTATCTTCGTCCTTGCGTGTTTAGCAGGCACGTTAAGTACCGGTATCATCCTGCTTTGCATACTTATATGCGCGTTAATAAGCGCCATATGTTTGAAACACACATACAAGAGCTACTCGGATAGCCTATCCAAATTTGAGTTCGACCGTTACACCCTCACGTTCTTCGCGTTCATTCTGCTTTACCTATTTTTTATGAACCTATACGGAGTGTTACGACCGGACGCCGCGGGAAATATATACGCACTTCATACGGTTTGGGCTGATTATCCATTTCACACTTCCATTATCTCATCGCTTGTTTATAGTGATAGTTTCACATTCCCCTTAACGTATCAGCAGTTTTTGGACATCGACATGCACAACCCGTTTCTCATGGAATTCTACACCGCAGTTTTAATGAAAGCCGGATTGAGCTTGCGAGGTGCGATCATCATCCCAAACATTTTATTCCAGGTTTCTCTATTCGGGCTGTTCTTCTTTCTTGCATACCGATTGACAGGCCTGAAGAAAGTAGGTGCATTAGCAGTTATTTTATTCATCTTCTCCGGCTACCCGGCACCGTATCTGTTTGAGTCGCTACTCCCTCAGTTTACCGTTGAGTTCCTTAACCCGATGTATGCCGTTATAATGCCACAAAGAACTGCGATCTTTGGTATGGCAATCTCATTTGCGGTTTATATCATTCTCTACGAAGCGTTATTCAAGATAGAGCCCGAATCGAAAAGCAGGTCTAAGCCAAAACTATTGTATAAGGAGCTGTTTCTGGCAGGTACACTTATTGGACTGCTACCGTACATACACGCGCATTCGTTTATGGCGACTGCGTTTGTTTCTTCAGTCCTTATCTGTATTGCGGCCTTCAAAAACGATACGAAGAACAGATCAATCCAATATGGCACGTGGAAACTGCCCGGTATGACGGATTTACGTATTTTTAGTTGCGTATTTGCGCCGCTGATTCTACTCTCGCTACCGCAGATATTGTTTATCCGGACTGGCGTAACCGATACTTTCTTCGTGTTCTTCCCCGGCTGGACGGAAAAGAACAGTGAATTGATATTGGGCTTAGATTGGTCGTTTTTATGTGCGTTCTCATCCGTAGCAAGGTCGTTTTTATTAGTTCTTTATTTATGGCTGCTAAACCTGGGCATTCTGTTTTTGCTTCTGCCATTAGGGCTCTTGAAATCAACACGAACGGTAAGATTATTCTATCTGCCCTTTTTGTTACTCTTCGTAGGCGCGAATTTAGTAAAATTCCAGCCCTGGTACTTTGACAACTATAAACTATTTTTACATTGGTACGCGCTGACCGTGATACTTGCGGCCGTAGCGATATTCTGGCTATGCGATTCCGTAAGCAAACGGAGAAAGTCTATTGGTACTTTAGTGCTTATCGTTTTGGTTAGCAGTTGCATTTTATTCGGCGTTGGTACACATGTGTGGATGCTGGAGAAGGATTGTCAGATGTGGTCCGGAGAAGAGCTGGAAGTTGCTGAGTGGGTGCGCGATAATACAGCGTCCGATGCGGTTTTCTTAACCGGAAGTGCGCATAACCATCCAATACCATCTTTATCGGGCAGGCAACGGGTGATGGGCTATGAGGGCTGGTTGTGGTCGCACGGTATGAACTGGACGTGCATTAATGCACGTAAAAACGCCGAAATCGAGATGTATAAAGGTGATTACACACTCGTTAAGGCGTACGGTGTGGATTACGTCTGCATCTGCGCTCATGAACGTGCATTTGCAAGTGATAACCACTTCGTAATAAATTATTCCGCATTTGATGACCCCACGCGATTTGATTTGCAATTTGACGAGGTAGTAGATGGCGGGTGCTGCCGGATATACGAGGTAAAATGACCTGTATGACGGGCGTGTTCACTCACAAAATCGGATTACTACTGCGTTTGTATAGCAGCGGGGTAAGAAACCACGAGATTCCACGAGATGAACACAAGATTTTTTGGTTAGCAATGGATAAAGAGCCAATAGTGTCCTTAAGCCGGACCCATAGTAATGCTTTCTCGTGGGAATCTGTTATCTGCCTAAAACTACTACACTTACATTGCCCACCTGATTTTAGCATTTAACGAACTGTAATAGCAATAAAATCAATTGTTGACACGGATTAACGCAGAAGAAATCAAATCCGTGTGAATCTGCGTCTATAATAGATAAAAGTTATGCTTCATATACAAAAAAATTAAAAAAAAAAGAAAAGGGTTATCGCAGCTATTCACCGCTTTAGTGATGAAAGCCCCTTTTTACTTCTTCTCGTATATCTCTGTCGCCTTTGGCATTATTCCAGGTCTGTCATCGGTCATCCAGTAAACATAGCCTATCACGTGCACATAATATACAAGATACCCCTTAATGAAGTTGCTCAAACCTTCGCTTCTGCGTCCAAGTATCAATATCACAAACCACTGGATGAACATGCATATCCCTGCGATTATGCCATACACCATCACTACCACCTGTATAACGAACGCATACACAATTCTTATTAAAAGTTCCAGCCGTGGTACTTTGACAACTATAAACTATTTTTACATTGGTACGCGCTGACCGTGATACTTGCGGCCGTAGCGATATTCTGGCTATGCGATTCCGTAAGCAAACGGAGAAAGTCTATTGGTACTTTAGTGCTTATCGTTTTGGTTAGCAGTTGCATTTTATTCGGCGTTGGTACACATGTGTGGATGCTGGAGAAGGATTGTCAGATGTGGTCCGGAGAAGAGCTGGAAGTTGCTGAGTGGGTGCGCGATAATACAGCGTCCGATGCGGTTTTCTTAACCGGAAGTGCGCATAACCATCCAATACCATCTTTATCGGGCAGGCAACGGGTGATGGGCTATGAGGGCTGGTTGTGGTCGCACGGTATGAACTGGACGTGCATTAATGCACGTAAAAACGCCGAAATCGAGATGTATAAAGGTGATTACACACTCGTTAAGGCGTACGGTGTGGATTACGTCTGCATCTGCGCTCATGAACGTGCATTTGCAAGTGATAACCACTTCGTAATAAATTATTCCGCATTTGATGACCCCACGCGATTTGATTTGCAATTTGACGAGGTAGTAGATGGCGGGTGCTGCCGGATATACGAGGTAAAATGACCTGTATGACGGGCGTGTTCACTCACAAAATCGGATTACTACTGCGTTTGTATAGCAGCGGGGTAAGAAACCACGAGATTCCACGAGATGAACACAAGATTTTTTGGTTAGCAATGGATAAAGAGCCAATAGTGTCCTTAAGCCGGACCCATAGTAATGCTTTCTCGTGGGAATCTGTTATCTGCCTAAAACTACTACACTTACATTGCCCACCTGATTTTAGCATTTAACGAACTGTAATAGCAATAAAATCAATTGTTGACACGGATTAACGCAGAAGAAATCAAATCCGTGTGAATCTGCGTCTATAATAGATAAAAGTTATGCTTCATATACAAAAAAATTAAAAAAAAAAGAAAAGGGTTATCGCAGCTATTCACCGCTTTAGTGATGAAAGCCCCTTTTTACTTCTTCTCGTATATCTCTGTCGCCTTTGGCATTATTCCAGGTCTGTCATCGGTCATCCAGTAAACATAGCCTATCACGTGCACATAATATACAAGATACCCCTTAATGAAGTTGCTCAAACCTTCGCTTCTGCGTCCAAGTATCAATATCACAAACCACTGGATGAACATGCATATCCCTGCGATTATGCCATACACCATCACTACCACCTGTATAACGAACGCATACACAATTCTTATTAAAAGTTCCAGCCGCTTTGCATCATGCTCGTAGACAAACAACTGCTTCATCCCTTCCGTTTTTTCTTCTGCCATAAACAATCACCCCTGTTTGCTTTTTACATCCCACGGCTAATTTTTGCCGTGCTATTCAAGGCAATGTTTGGGTAGTATAAAAAGTTTTTGGTCACCGAAACCTAACCTCTCACAGCCACAACCTATTTATAGCCCCTTGTCAATCTCTATTCTCAGAGGTAGAAAACATGAAATATAAGACAACAGGCGATAACCTGCAAGTGGTAACGTTAGAATTAAGCTCAGGCGAGCGGGTCTATGGAGAAGCGGGCGCGATGGTGTACATGAGCCCAAATATGACTATGGAAGCGAAGATGAGGGGCGACTTTCTTTGGTGGCGAAGGCTTCATTCTGGAGCGGCTTGCCGGTACAGGCACCGTGTTTGTTCATGCCTGTGGCGATTTCATTGAGTTCGACCTGCAGCAGGGACAATCAATGAAAGTAGATACAGGTAGTGTAGTTGGCTGGGATGGCACAGTAGATTATGACATCCAGAAAGTACCGGGGATCAAGACAATGTTCTTCGGCGGTGAAGGTCTCTTTATGACCACATTAACCGGGCCGGGGAAGATAATAATACAATCAATGACACTGCACAATTTAGCATCCGCCTTAGCACCGTTCATGCCGCAAAGAGGCGAATCCTCGGGTACTGCAGGGGGTGTTGTTGGTGGCCTGTTGGATAGCGCGTTAAGAAGCAGATGAGAAACGCAGTTACCGCCGTTGCTATTTTCTTAGCCATTGTCGCAGTAATTGTAGGGGTACTCTATTATTTCGATATACTCGCACAGATCGCGCTGCTCGTGGGACTCGGTGTTTTAGTCGGGCTTATCGTTTTAATTGTGGTCGGCGGAGTTGTGCTTATCTTCGCGCTGCCGTACTTTTTGGTGACGAAAACGCCGAAGATAGACGAGTTCGGTAATTACCAGTTGGAAGACGCAAAAGGAAAAGGCGAAGATGCGGAGAAAGATGGCGAGCGGAAAATATGATGTAACTGTCATAGGAGATGTGTTCTGTGACATAGCCACGACACCCATAGTGGCTTATCCCGAGCGAGACAAACAGATAGGTTGCGAATTCATGCTCAGCATCGGCGGTCAGGCGGGAAACTGTGCAGCGGCATGTGCTTCTTTAGGATTGCGAACCGCACTTATTTGCAAGACCGGAAACGATGTGCTATCGAATTGGGTAATCTCGGAATTGCAAAAATCTGGTGTGAGTTGCTTTACGTCTGTATCGGAAAAAGAAGACCATCCCGGTATAACCGTGAGTATATCCTTTGAAGACGGTAGCAGGTCTATGCTCTCCGACAGAGGCGCGAATTCAGACCTGAAGCCCGAAGAGCTGGATTTTGAACTCGTGCGTGGTGCAAGATTCGTGATGCGGGCAGGACATTGGAACACCGAGGGCCTTTTCACGGTCAACAAAGAGCTGATCGAGTGTGCGAAAGCAGCAGAAGGTGTTTATACGGGTGTGGACATCGGCTGGAGTGCTTATCTCGGCTGGACTG
>QENJ01000060.1 GCA_013374505.1 Candidatus Methanophagaceae archaeon | reverse complement strand
CCAATCCCATAAAGTGCAGCCGCTGCTTCTACCGCTCTTATATCATCAGAAACTATTCGCTCAACCTTCTTTGGTATCTTCGGGTTATCGGCCACACGCATAATCTCCACTACTATACTGACGCCTGTCGGTTGCATTATATCCGAGAACGAGAATTTGAATGATGGTTTACCCCTGAGGACGAGCTCAACATCTGTCGGACGTTCCGCCATGACTATTTCGCTCATGTCCGTGACGAACTTAGACCTGGATGCTATATTTTCACTCTTGTTCGCACGTAAAGTGGCACTTCTCAGTTCTATTATCTTTTCCATATCAAGACCCTGAGCAAACCATTCGCTTGGCTCTTCCATTCTTCCGATTTCAACGCTAAGCTCTTCACTTTCCATCACCGTCAGCGGACCCACACCTACCGAGGGATAACCCATGCGCCCAACGAAGACGGAAGTAGAAGGCCCGAAGAACTCCTGTGTCGTTGCCAGCTTATCAACTTCCGTTCTTCGCTTCAAAGCCGCTGTGAGTATGGGACATGACTTCCGCCCGCATAATAACCTCGACCCTTTGCAAGCAATACACAATCTAAGCATGCACATCACCCCTCGTTCTACTTAGCTATCACACTTCCTCTGTTTCTATACTCAACTCGTCTTCACCGTTTAAAACGGATTTTCTCAGATACCACGAAATCTTCACACCTATAAGAGCTATGATAACTGCGCCGAGTAAAGATAAGAACAGTACTTGATAGCCCAAGGGGTAATTACCTTCATTCAGTAAGAGGATACATCTGCACCCGCCCCACAAAATCAGCCCGGAGGCAATTATAGAGAAGAATATAGCCCACTGCATGACTATCCTCTCGCCTTCTATGATCATGTGCATTATCTTACCGATTAGAGGTGCGAGTGCCGCCCCTACGTACCACCATATCGCAGCCTCAAGGAATACCACACCCAATAATAAACTTTCACCTATTTCCGGGTCCATATTCAAGAAATAATCCCAACTCTCTGTTATGCCCTGGAATGTACCCGCGATAATCAACACGAGTGCACAGATATATGTGACAAACGAGATTCGGCCGCTGTATAACGACTGTTTTAAAGTCTCTGCAAATTCCATCATCACATTTTCACGCCCGATACCCTTTAGCAGCGTGTAAATACCGATAACAGCCAGTATTAAGCCAAGTACCATATTTGATAAATTAAACAGTAAAGAGATAGCCATCAAGCACAAAATAAGACCTATGGGCGGCAAAAAAGTGTGAGAAAACTTTGGGTCCTCAAACAAGCGCTTAATCACATAAAAAGTGCTTTCTAATGGCTCACTCTGCTTCACTATTACTCTACGCACAGAATCTATCTTCACGCGTGACTGTAATAGAGGAATAATCCATTCGTCCTCGGCACCATCGGTCACAAGAATAGCAGAATCGGATTTTGTATTTGACAGAACAGCATCCAGTTCTTGAGCTATTTTCTTATCGGACATTACACCAACGTTAATATCACCAGCAATCAATGCAATTTCCACTTCGCCATAAACTTCGCTTGCACTCAACTGATCATGTACCCTAACCGCTTCAAAGATCGCGTTTATATCCGAATCCTCAGGGTCCGCAAGTGCCAGTTTGGTGGCGGCAGAGATATTCGCTGCTCTACCCGTGACCGGCGTCTTTATCCCCGCTTTCTCCCCTACGTCATTATCCCTATCTACACAAAGGACAAGCGTCTTAGAGCTATTCGGATTTGTCATCTCAACCCTCTATACGTACCTCAACCTATATAAACTTTCTTGCTGCACCCGCATCGTATCCGAAGTGCGACAATTTCAACTGTCTCGCTATGCACACTTCACCCGGTATTTCAACGGGATATTTCCCGGTTAGACAGCCAAGGCAAAGATTATTCGCATCAATGCCCACAGAATCTATCAGCCCTTCTATGCTGAGATAGCCGATGGAATCTGCGGTTAAAAACGTACGAATCTCGTCCATGCTCCTATTTGACGCCAGCAACTCGTCCCTCGTGGGTGTATCAATACCGAGGTAGCAGGGTGCTATTATTGGTGGACTGCCAACCCGCAAATGTACCTCTTTCGCACCTTTATCCTTCAAAAAACCCATGATTCTCCTTGAAGTGGTCCCTCTCACGATGCTGTCGTCCACCAGAACCACTCTTTTCCCTTCTACATTAGCCCGTACGACATTTAGTTTCATCCTAACTGCAGTATCCCTTGACGCTTTACCGGGCATGATAAAAGTCCTGCCCACATACCTGTTTTTTATGAAACCTTCCGTATAATCGAGCCCTGACCGTTTCGCATAGCCAATAGCAAATGTAATGCCCGAATCCGGCACTGGCGAGACCACATCCGCTTCCACTCCATGTTCCTCAGCCAGTTTCTCACCTATCTTCATCCGCACGTCGTACACCAATCTCCCATCCAATATCGAATCAGGTCTCGCAAAATAGATGTATTCAAATACGCAGTGCGCTGCGTTTGTACCACGACATAACTGGTGATTCTCTAAACTGTCCTCGGACAGCAACCCTTGAGAAGGTTTTATCATTAGCAGCTCGCCGGGTCTTAGATCACGGATTAAAATACCGCCTAACATGTCTATCGCCGTGCTTTCTGAGGCTATTACATAACCTTTACCCCCGTTCCCGTCACTTATTTCGCCGAGACACAGAGGTTTTATGCCCAAAGGATCTCTAACCGCTATTAACGTATTGTCCATCAGTATAACCAAAGAATAAGATCCTACAATACGTCCCATCATAACCCGGACCGCTTCTACCGGATCGTGCCGCACCAGTTCTTTCGCAAGTAAATGTGCTATCACGTCTGTGTCTGTATCCGAATGAAAAATCCGGCCATCTTGTTGCAATTCTCGCTTTAATTCCGCGGTATTGACAAGATTGCCGTTATGTGCAATCGCAATTTTTCCCTTACGATAATCCACGAGCAGTGGCTCTGCGTTTTCTATTCTTGACGCGCCAGTCGTAGAATATCTGACATGTCCTATGCCCACATTTCCTTTTAACGATTTTAACCGATGAGTAGAGAAAACATTATAAACAAAACCCATCCCTTTTATCAATTTTATATCTACTGGTTCTACACCGTTTTCTTTTCTGTTACTTACGGCTATACCAGCAGCTTCCTGCCCTCTGTGTTGCAAGGTATAAAGCGCATGAAATATGGGCAACGCTGCGTTTCCCCCGTCCAATGCCATGCCCACTATCCCACAGCTTTCTTTTTCCATTTACACCACTTGTAGAACCTTATTCGCCTAAAGAACATTTGACCAGTAGATTCGTTGTGCCTGCCTTATCTCTTCTACCCGTTTCTTCATCGGTTCGGGTATCCCCTCTGCCTTCTTCTCGCTCCGCTCGTCACGGGATAAAAGGGATTCAAATACCGCTAAAACCGACTCTGCAAGCGCATTCAGGTTATAACCACCTTCTAAAGCAATCACCATCTTTCCATCGCAACTCTTCTCCGCTATGCCCTTTATCATCTCCGCAAACAATCCAAACCCTGAAGATGTTACGTTCATTGAGGCTAAGGGATCGTTAATATGCGCATCGAAGCCCGCAGATACAAGCACAAATTCTGGTTTAAAGTCCATAGCTATCGGCACTAAAATATTTTCCAATACATATAAATAGCCAGCATCTGTCGTGCCTGCCTGAAGCGGGACATTTACCGTGAAACCTTCGCCTTCCCCTTTGCCCACTTCATCTATCCAACCAGTGCCGGGATAATGGGGATATTGGTGCATAGAGTAATACAACACCGAAGAGTCATCGAAGAAAGTTTCCTGCGTACCATTACCATGATGCACGTCCCAATCAACAATCAAAATGCGTTTGATGCCGTATTTACGTTTTAAATGCTCCGCGGCAATCGCGATATTGTTGAATATACAGAAGCCCATACCCGCATTCGGAATGGCGTGATGTCCTGGAGGTCGTACCAATGCGAATATCTGCCTCATCTTATCAACCATCACAGTGTCAACCGCTTTTAGCATGCCTCCTGCAGAAAGCAACGCTATCTCTCCACTGGCTGGACATATCGGCGTATCAGGATCGAGCATGCCACCACCTCGCGCGCATAGCGCTTCCACCTTCATGATATAAGCATCACGATGCACATATCTTATCTGCTCTTTTGTTGCTTTAATCGGTGTAATTCGGTTCAGTTCTTCTGTAATACCCGCGCTTTCGAGCTTTTGCATTATAGATACCAGCCGTTCTGCGCACTCCGGATGAACTCCTGTGTCATGCTTCAGATAATCCTCGTGATAGACAAGTCCTGTGACGGCGTTCATAATATACGTAGTTATTGAATTCTATTTGTGGCCAAACTTTTATAAACCTTTTAGATTTTTTATTTCATGCGAGTTTACGTTTATAAACATATAGCAAGTGAAAGATGAAGAAGAGTAGATGGGTAGCTATCGGAATGTTAATCGTGGTTATTGCCGCAGTAGCTGCTTTATTTGCGGTTGAACGACCGGAATTAGGGGCGCCCACCGTTATCGGCATAACGCAAGAATTGGGCAAAATCACAGAGTCGGAATCGGTGATTCAAACAAATGTTGCCGTAAAGAATCCCAACCCCGTTTCTATCGGTCTTGAAAGCGTGGAAGCCGAGGTGTTCATGAACGATGAAAAAATGGGCAAGGTGTCGTCTGTGAGCAGCACAGAGATAAAGGCAAATCAGGTATCTATACTAAAGCTATCCACGAAGATAGATAATCAAAAGATTCGGGACTGGTGGGTGTCACATATAAAGAACGGAGAAAGGACCGAAGTGCGGGTCCGGATGAATTTGATTTTAGACCTCGGGCTAACGAAGCATGAATATCCTATCGAGTTAAAGAATAGCCTAACAACCGATATTCTGTCGGATTTCAACTCGATACCGGGAGGACTCGAGGGCGTTTACCTGGGACCAGTGCAGCTAAAACTAAACAGTATGAACAGTCGTTTTGGCGATGTGACGGAAGTTGAAACGGAGATAATTACCTCGATAGTTGTAGATAATGGTGAGTCTATCCCGATTTCACTATCCGAATACTATTATGAGATCGTGATGAATGAAGTGACTATCGGAGCAGGAAGAGTAAGGGCTAACGATACACTTGCACCTAACTCCGCTACTACTATTAGTTTTATAACACCACTTCAAAATGATAAGATCGGGGAATGGTGGGTATCACACCTGACGAATGGTGAAAGAACAGCGGTAAAACTAAAAATCCAGCCAGTTGTTGAGATAACGGGTAAAAAATATGAATGCCCGCCGATAGAATGGGATGGAGAGTTCAAGACATCTATTTTAAGTGCGCTGACAGAAGAGACTATTTTTAATAACTTTTTATAGTAAGAATATGAACTAAAGGAGAAGTGACAGGGAAATGAAAGAAACGTTAATAGAAACAGGTAAAAGTCTGGCGGAGGCGTTAATAATTGTCGCTATGATACTTTTAGTGGCATACGCAGCTACGGGGACATGGCATATAGGATTCGCAGTTGAATCGGGTAGTATGACGCCACATATGCAGATAGGCGATTTGATTTTTGTGCTGGCGCCGAATCGTATGAACATCACAACATTTGGAGAAGGTGAAACGCGTGATTATAACTCTTTTGAGAAGTATGGAGATGTAATTATATATCGTCCGAATGGGCTCTATTCTGCGACACCGATAATACATCGTGCTATGTATTGGGTGGAAGTAGGAGAAAAGATGCCGGGTGGAAAACCCGCACCTCACGCAGGATACATAACGAAAGGCGATAATAATTCGGGTTATGACCAACTAAGTTTAGATGTAGACACAGTCAATGGATGGGTTCTAGTTGAACCTGTGAAGCCGGAATGGGTGGTCGCAGTGGCGAAGGTACGGGTGCCGTACTTAGGTTATCCCTCACTTATCTTAAAAGATACTACACAAAAGATTAAAGGGTTCGTTAATAAATACAGGGGGTGATACAAAAGGTGTTAAGTGTGATTGATAGGATAAAAGGTTTCTTGTTCAGTCCCACGAAAACCTTTGACGTTTCTAAGGAAGACACACTTGGAAATGCAGTTATCTATTTTATCACTCTTCTGATGATATGTGCAGTGCTTAGCAGTATCGTGGGATGGCCAGTATTTCGCTACGGCGTAACTATGGCTTTTTTGATATTTCTGCTCGGATTATTAAGCGTCTTCATTGGCGGACTTTGGACACACATGTGGGTATATCTCTTTGGTGGTAGAAAAGGAGTAACGCAGACCTTAAAGGCATTGTTGTATGGCGCGACACCTGGCTGTGTATTGGGATGGATTCCAATAGTAGGAATCATAGCAGTGGTATGGGGCTTTATAGTGCAGATCGTTGGCATAAAGCAACTGCAGGAGATGCCTACAATAAGAGCAGTTCTTGTTCTGAGTATCGCTATAAGCATACCCCTGTCAGTGCCATTCGCAGCGACAGGTACGTGGCGTTTAGGATTTACTGTTGAATCATGGAGCATGAAGCCAAATATGCACCCGGGTGATTTAATTATTGTGGTGGCGCCACATCGCACGAGCATAGAAACTTATGAAGAAGGTAAGATGCTAGATCACAGTTCTTTCAACGAGTATGGAGATGTGATTATATATCGCCCGAATGGGCTTTCCTCCGCAACTCCGATAATACACAGGGCGATGTATTGGGTAGAAGAAGGGGAAGAGATACCGGGGGGAAAACCTGCACCTCACGCAGGATACATAACGAAAGGCGATAATAATCCGGGTTATGACCAGCAAAGTTTAAGGGTAGATACAGTCAATGGACGGGTTCCCGTTGAACCTGTGAAGCCGGAATGGGTGGTTGCAGTGGCGAAGGTACGGGTGCCGTACTTAGGTTATCCCTCACTTATCTTAAAAGATACTACACAAAAGATAAAAGGGTTCATTTCTTAGTACCCCTGGCGATGCCAAATAGTGATAGGGTTTTTAATAAGAAGATAATAATAGGAGTAATAGGAGTAATAGAAGAAAGATGGGACTAAAACCAGGTCGTGCGTACACGAAAGTAACAGGACCTGCCTATGTGCGGAGGGAATACATGGGCGGAGTGCCGGGAAGCAAGATAACTATCTTTGATATGGGCAATTTGAGCAAAGAGTTCCCCATCTCGTTATCTTTAGTCGCGAAAGAAGCTTGTCAAATAAGGCACAACGCATTAGAAGCAGCGCGTATTCTTGCTAATAGATACTTAGGGAAGAATGTAGGACGTAACAATTTTTATTTGAAGATACGGGTGCATCCACACCATGTGCTGAAAGAGAACAAAATAGCGTCAGGTGCTGGTGCGGATAGGGTTTCAAGCGGTATGCGGCACGCATTTGGAAAACCCATAAGCAGTGCAGCACGAGTGAAGCCCGGACAGAAGCTAATGAGCGTATCTGTTGAGGGTGATGATTTCGAGGCGGCAAAGGAAGTTTTGAGAAGAGCAGGTTATAAATTCCCCACGCCTTGCCGGGTCGTAATAGACAAAGGCGAGGAATTCGTGGCGGTATAGACGTTTTTACGATGTAAATACCAGCGGTTCTCTCTTAAACTAATCACAAGAGTACGCACCAGCATTAGTATGAATACCTATTTTCAGCCTCTGGGGTGCCCCTATGGATCCTGAAGGCGCCTTTGAACGTTATACCAACGCGATTTTTATTGGTTGGTAAAGCTTTTTGCATGTAAAAAGAATGTTTTTTAAAAACATGCAATTTTGTGTAGTACTTAAGCGAAGTAAAGGGGAAGAAAGCGGGGGTTGCTGAGTTTGGAAAAGGCGCAGGGCTTAGGACCCTGTCTCGTAGGAGTCCGCGTGTTCGAATCACGCCCCCCGCATGGTTTTATTTGAGTACGCGGAACAAAAATCGCAGGGTAATAGATACCACTTTTTAAGTCAAGTGCCTCGTTTATATGCTCTTTTTTTATATTACACTTGAGTAATCAATGTAATGTAGATTCTTCACAAAATGTTGCAACTGGTGATAAATGGAATCGTGGTCGGAAGCATTATAGCACTCGCCGCTATTGGCTTATCCATGACTTATGGCATCCTGAATTTTGCGAACTTTGCACATGGCGATTTCTTGACTTTAGGTGCTTATCTCGCTTTTTTATTCAGCGTGGTGCTTGGAACTAATTTCTTGACTGCATGTGTAGCGGCTGTTGTAATTACAGCACTTGTAGCAGTACTTTACGATTTGGTAATATGGAAACGAATGCGTACAAAAGGTGCAAGCCCGGTAGCTTTGATTATTATCTCTATTGGGCTGGCTCTGTTTATCCGTAATTTTATTATATTCCTGTGGGGGCCTGCCATCAAACGCTACGACCTACCAGTGAAACGGGGAATGGAACTGGGAAGCGTGGTCATCACGGAGAACCAAATAGCAGTAATTGTAGTAGCACTGATATGCATGTTCCTGGTCCACTATTTGTTGAAGAAGACCACTATCGGTAAGGCAATGCGAGCATTGTCCGACAACATAGACCTTGCAAAGGTTTCGGGTATTGATGTAGACCGTGTAGTAAGATATACGTGGGCGATTGGAATGGCTCTTGCTGCTGTGGGCGGCATTTTATACGGGCTATTGACGAATATAAACCCAAATATGGGCTGGTTCCTGCTTATCCCTATGTTCTCCGCAGCGATTCTCGGTGGCATTGGTAACCCTTATGGGGCGATGGCCGGGGGGATCATAATTGGTCTGGCGCAGGAGCTTAGCACTGCTATTTTCCCCACGGAATACAAATTGGCTATTAGCTTTGTAATAATGATCGCAGTCCTTTTAGTGAGACCACAAGGTATAATGGGTTCGTGATGGAAATACAAAACCTCGCTTTTCTTGCAGCCCTCTAGAGGGTCTAAAATAGGTACTATCCCCCCACATCAAGATTTAAGCTTATATATTCTCGCTATATTGTTGTCAAACACTTTTTCAAAACCATCCACAATGTCACCATACATCATTTTTATTCCGACTGTGTCGTTCTTCATAATCGTTCTATCTTCTATTTCCTGTGGCGATACTTTACTGGTGATGTAATAATCATCCAGATTTTTCCCTGCTGCCAAAACCATTGCTTTGAATTTGTAAACATCCACTGGATACTGCACGAATACGTAATTAGCGTCATATTCCCGCACTAACTCCATAGCTTCCTGCTCGGTTGCGGCAACGAAGAAATTAGCCACATCTTGGACCTTCTTTTCTGACTCAAATGGGTACCAGAGTGCATATTTGATCCAACTCCATGAATGTTTATGGATGCTCTCAATAGTATCCTTGATATTCCTGGACGCCCCGGTAATCACAACGTTTCTGTGGCTTAGTGTTCGTATGCTATCGGCATAGTCCCACCATGCCAGAACCGTAGCATCGCCTTCGGTGTTATTAGCCAGCCATTTGTAGCTCTCTACCGCATTTGACTTGTGGGGATACCAGTTAAGAGCACGTAAATTATTAAAATCTATCCTTGTTCCTGCGTTTCTTAGTTTGTATAAAATACGGTCAAACAGACGCCGTTCCGCAAAAGCCAGTATGAAGAATAGACACAAGAATATAAAAATCGCTAGCGGGAAGATATACCATGGACCACCCCATAAATCCGGGCTATTT
The DNA here is from genome assembly GCA_013374505.1 of Candidatus Methanophagaceae archaeon. Classification (GTDB taxonomy): domain Archaea; phylum Halobacteriota; class Syntropharchaeia; order Alkanophagales; family Methanospirareceae; genus QENJ01. The sequence continues at coordinate 5,182 of QENJ01000060.1, read as the reverse complement.
TGTGGCATTAGTTCTGGATTAAGGCTCATAGCTTTTCCTCCATATATATATTGTTTTTCTTGCATAAAAGCTTTACGTTCCTGACTGAAGGCTTTGCACACTATATAGATTGTCCCGCGATACTAATCGTGCTTTAAGCCCCAAAATAGGGAATATCCTTTTAGTGCGTTGATACACCAATACTCACGACTTAACTACTTTCAACTGATCCTGGACCATTGCTCTTGCCTCTTCCAGCGAAAACGAGAAATCAGGCACTATTTTACCTCTATTAATCATCGGCTTCAGCAACGGCACCATATCTTCGGGCGGTGCTTCTTTTGCCAATCTCATATCGTCTCTTCCCTCTTCTATCAGACCTTTACTCCTGTACACCTGCTTCTTACCTCCTCGCTTACCGCGCTTCGCGCAGGCATATACGCGGTACTTCTGCCGCAATAAAGCGGTCAAATGCCTACCACGCCTCTTTCTGCTTGCATTCACCGAAACAAATATTCAATGCGTGAGGTATCGTACCGGTCGGTTTTATGCCTATCTGTTCCGCACCGGAAACGCAACTGACACTGTCCATGCCGGCCACCACGTGCCAAAAGAAATCACCCGCAAGTATTTTCATCCGCGCTGCCTTCGTTGCTATCCCCGATTCATGACAGAGGAAACCCAGTAACTGTGTTTCCTATCGTGTGAACTCCAGATAGCAACCTTCAATCTGCATAACCTGCTCATAAGGGAAGTTTATCGTGCCTTCGAGCATTCACGTCTTTACCTTCCAGTAAATGTGCCATGTCTGCCAGACCAGTCAGTACCGACCAGCCGTTTCCGAATACGCGTTACGTTCCCCTTAAGGTGTTTTTCTTTTCCGAAAACGCTTTTCTTTTTTCCAAAAAGAAAAGGGTTTATTGATGAATCTGCACCCATTTTACCTGCTTCAACCGCCCTATTTCCTCTATCAGATCCCCCGGTATGCCCTTATCCGTGATAATCGTGAGTTTGGGATCGTCCACAAGATAGGGATCATCACTAACCGCTTGTCTTATAGAAATACCGCGTTTTGCTATTACAGACGCCACTTCACCCAGGATTCCTTCCTCTTTCGCATCCGCCGGATGGATAATAATTACGCTGAACCCCAGCAACGGTGCGACATCGGCAAGAAACGCGATAGCCCGCATGTTCTCAAATATCTTCTGCAGCTCTGGCACATCCAAAATCCGTTTTACCGTCATCTCCACCACCCGCCGGTCCACACCCACCTCGTTCGCGATCTGCGTGTGCGGTATCGCAATCCCGCCTGATACTACTTTTCCCTCCGGGCTCACTTGAAATCCGCGTTCTAATAAAAGTTCAACTACTTTCTTCTGTGACGGTAAACCACCGAACTTCTCTACTACCTCTTTCCACATCCCGTTCTCCTTATTCTACCACCCCGGAAAGGGGCACTCGCATTGTGTTTGTATTTATTCTGCGCCTTTACCGATACCGCCTCTTTAACAGAATTTCATCTCGCACTTCCTCTATTTTACTTGTCGCATTAGTCACTTGCTCTTTCACTTCTTCTTCCACTGATTGCAAGCTCACCCTCAATGATCGCTCCTTCCGGTTTATGTCCGTTTCTATCTTCTTCAACCGCTCGTTCATGCTCAAAAACAAAACAGCCAGCATACCCACGAATACCACACTCGATACCACGATCACCGGGTCCTTTGGACTATAGTTATACACCAGCGTGTACACCATGACAAAGGCAGCGACAACCATCACAGACGAAAATATTAGATCCCGTGTTTCCATATTACAACATCACCCTCCTGTTTACCTTCTTTGGTTAATACTTTTAGCCTTTGATTTATACGTGTAATATCTAATCATCACCCTATTTAAATGTGATGGATATGCAAAAGACCGTGCTCATCCTTGCGGGTGGTAAGAGCCTCAGATTCCAATACAGCGATAAATGCTTCATCTCTTTGAACAACAAGCCGCTTTTACAGCATGTCATTGATTGTGTATCCAATGTGGCAGACGAGATAATAGTGGCAGCACGCGATGAGAAGCAAGGTGAACAAATCAGGGATGTAATAGACAACAAAGAAATCAGGTTGGTTTTTGATTCCGTAAAAGGTTTTGGACCGCTTGCTGGTATTCTGTCTGGTTTTGAACGGGCTACTTATTCATATGCGCTCGTTATCGGTTGCGATATGCCGTTTGTAAACGGACGTGTAGTAGATTTTCTATTTGATGTGGCAGCCACGGGATACGATGCTGTGGTGCCGAGGTGGGATAACGGGATGGTGGAGCCTTTGCATGCGGTTTATCGAAGAGAGCCGATGCTAGAGGCGATAAGGGATGCGGAAAAAACGGGTGATAAAAAGATTTTTGAGATTTTATCGTACATTAAAAAAGTTGAGTTCCTTTCCGTAAACCAGCTAAAGGTGATAGATCCAAACTTAAAAACGTTTATGAATATAAATACGCCGGATGAGTTGAAAAGGAGCCAAATCTAAGAGCCACAAAAGTATCTCTGATCTTTACCGCATTAACTGCGAGAAATAAACCCAAATCGGCGTTCTCTTTCTTTTTTTTATCTTCACCTTTCCTTCTTTTATAGCACGCAATATCGCATCCACCTGCGTCTTTTGTGTTGCCTCGGTTTCAACAGCCACAGTTGCAAGACCCACGCATTCCGCAGAGTGCGCATCGCTTCCCGCAACGGCAGTGATATTATTACGCGCTGCCTTCATGCCCGCTATTTTATTTGCAACGCCCGTGAAATATCGTGAATTGAAAGTTTCTATTGCGTCTATGCCCGGCTGCAAGCAGACGTTACCGATGCTGTGACGAAACGGATGAAACGGATGTGGCGCAATAATCACTACTGTGCTAGACTTCGCTTCTTTTTTCGCTATTCTTAACGTTTCCTCTATGGATAAACCCTTCGCTATACCGTTTTCCAACCCGAGGACAAGTAAATGACCCTTCGCAGTCGTTACTTCTATTCCCGGGATAATTATCAAATTCAGATTGTGCTTGGCCACGTATTCTTGTGCCGCATGAGAACCTTCCATCGTGTCGTGGTCGCATATTACGATACCGTCAAGCTGCTGCGCTATCGCGTTTTCTAGTAGCTTTTCTACGGAATCTCGACCATCATGCGAGTAGTTCGTATGCACGTGCAGGTCGAGGGTTAAGGTTAATGTTGATGGCATCGTTTGTCGTAAATACAGTAGGTGTTTAGCGTATTTAGAACCACAGGATCACCTATATGTTCCTGTTCCTTCACGGGCTCCGCGGTATACAAGCATTCCAACTCTACTTGACAATCGCACGCAATACCGAAATCACCGCGTCTAGCTCCTCTTTACTTATAACCAACGGCGGAACAAGCCTTATCACATTATCCGAAGTACAATTAATCAAAACTCCGCGTTCACGTGCCGCATCCACCATTTCGGCACAGGGTTTCGTCAGTTCTATCGCAATCATCAGTCCTTTACCTCTTATCTCCTTCACCACAGGATTTGAAACCAGCCCTTCCGCACGAGCTTTATCCATGAAATATGCACCAAGCTCTCGTGACCGTTCCACCAGCTTCTCCGTCTCTATCACTTTTATAGACGCCAATGCTGCGGTGCATGCTAGCGGACTACCCCCAAAAGTGGATGCGTGCTCACCAGCTTCAAATTCTAGCCCCTCTCTGGCAAGCATTGCACCAATAGGAAACCCGGCACCTAACGCCTTCGCTAACGTCATTATATCCGGCTCTACATCGTCATGCTCCTTGCCAAACCACCTACCTGTGCGCCCAAAACCTGTCTGTATCTCATCTAAAATCAGCAACACGCCTTTTTCGGTGCATATCTTTTTTACTTCACGTAAATAACCTTCTGACGGGATTATAACGCCCGTCTCACCCTGAATGGGCTCCAATATAACCGCAGCAGTGTCTTCGTCTATCGCATTTCTGATTGCCGAAGCATCGTTGTAACGTACAAATTTCACGTTGTTTAACAGTAACGGCTCAAATACAGTTCTGAACTTAGTTCCAAATGTTACGCTCAACGAACTGATAGTTCTACCGTGAAAACTACCTTCCGCTGCTATAAAACCTGCTTTACCGGTCATTTTTGTTGCTAGCTTCAACGCGGCTTCTACACTTTCTGCACCGGAATTACAGAAAAAAACCTTGTGCATGCCGCTTAGCCCAGATAGCTTCTCCGCGAGTTTTACCTGCGGCTCGGTATAATACAAATTCGAGACGTGCATGAGCTTACTTGATTGCTCTTTTAGCGCAGTTACCACCTCGGGATGGCTATATCCCACGGCATTCACTGCAATGCCCGCAACGCAATCCAGGTATTCCTTTCCTGCAAAATCCGTTACTAATGCCCCTTTTCCCGATTTTAGTACTATTCGTGGTCGCTTGTACGTTTGCATTATGTATCTCTTCTCTTTCTCGAATACCTCTTCTTGTGACGAAAACATCTTTTGTATCACCTATTTTATCTTATTCAATAACTCCTTTGGATTCACGCTCATCACCGTCTTCACTTCATCGTGCTCTAACCCGGCACCCGCAAGGATTCGCGGAGCTAACTCTTCTGTAAGGAAATCGGCCGGTGAATGCAAATCAGAATTGAGCAGCAATTTCGCACCTACGTCGCAACTAATACGGGCTACATGACCATTAGACAGGCAATGCCCGTGCCTTGATGAGATCTCAAGATACACATCGTTCTCCTTCGCGAGTTCTGCTTCTTCTGTACTGATAATACCGGGATGTGCGAGTATGTCAACCAGAGGATTGCTAACCGCCGCTTTATTCGTGCCGCTTTCCACGGGCTCAACCAAGGTCTCCCCATGTACGACAATCAGTTCCGCACCCAGGTCTTTTGCCCTATTTACCATTTTATCTATCTTATCCGCAGGCACATGCGTTATTTCTACCCCTATTATCACTTCTATACCGCTATAGGTCTCAGCCCCTAAATTTTTCAACCCGGTCAGCACGTACTCTACATTCGTAAAATCCACATGGTCCGTTATTGCAACTGCGTCATATCCATTAAATACCGCTCTTCTTACTAATTCACTTGGTATCAGCTCGCCATCACTGAAAATCGAATGCGTATGCAGATCGAACATGTTTACTCTTTCTTCCTGGCGCTCTTGGTTTTATCCCGCA
>QENJ01000059.1 GCA_013374505.1 Candidatus Methanophagaceae archaeon | reverse complement strand
TTTCGGAGATACTGCGTGTTGTGCGGCAATCAGATGTTGCATTTACGGCTAAGCATTCACGAGCTATCTTTCGGATTTCGAGACCATCACTTCCGTTGCTTTAATCACCGCTTCCACTTCCTCGCCTACTTTCAGCTCGAGATCGTCCACCGCATCCCTGGTTATCACCGCGGTTATAACAACCGGCGTAGAAATAATGATTTTTACGGACGCTGCAACTTCTCCTTTCTCTAGTCCTTCGATTACACCACGAATCCTGTTTCTTGCGCTTAATTTCATATCCAGTGCCTCCCAAAAATCCGCGTCATTGGCGAAACTACCCAAATATCGCTCATACTTTTCATATTCGCGTAAAACACGTGCGCCTTCTTCTGTTAATCGCGCGCCACCACCGCCTTTTGCACCGCCGCGATACGTTTTTACTACCGGCGTGCCTACCGCAGCCTCTATCCGCTTTAGCTGCGCCCAAGCAGTTCTATAAGGTACGTCAAGTTTTTTCGCGGCTTTTGCGATGGAAGATAAGTCACGAATCGCACGCAATAAATCCGCTCTTCCTTCACCCACGATTGCCTTTCCTTGTAGCTCGATCCACGGCTTATACTTCGACTCGTATCTCCTTTTGGGTGCCGGCATGAGTACAATTATAATATAACTCCTATATATTCTATGAATAGCAGTTTAATAAAAGCTGAAACTTAGCGCCACGATTACCGAAGCCTCAAAGTTGACGCTTTTTAGCGTGAATACTTAAACATACCCGTTACGGTCTTACATCCCTCATCATCTCTTTCAATTCAAGCTTCAAGATCGTCATTTCCGCTTTAAACGCACCCAGTTGCACCCCTTTAGCTAATACTGAAGGCATCTGTGGTATTTTCATATTAAGAGCCCCGTTTTTGCAAACGTGGTCACAAACACCGCAGCAGGTACATTTAGCGTAATCTATGCTTGCCTTTTTCTCGACTATCGCAATTGCATTGTCGGGACACACCTCTGTACAGTTCCCACAGCCTATGCACGACTTCAGGTCAACAACAGGAATCCACATAATATAAAAACATTTAAGAATACCGCGGTATAAATAAGATAAACATAACTGATGTCGGGATAGCCAAGAGGTCTACGGCGGTAGGTTGCTAACCTACTTCCCCTTCGGGGAGCGAGGGTTCGAATCCCTCTCCCGGCGCTATGTCAAACCCAATCTCTTGCATATACGGAAAAATATTGAAGAGGGGAATCATAAGTTCGCCCATCTATGTGAATAATGTCCTCCTGGTTCTGGATGAGACGGACCTTCTTCCTGATGAGCCTGTAACTGACCCTGCAATGACAAATGGGCTGCAACGGCTGAAGCAGTTCATAACGTGGTGTCACGCGCTAAACATAGATATTATCAGCGTTTACATCAGCGTCATCCGTGAAGGGCTGGATAAGAAGCTACTGGAAACGGCATACGCGCACCTAAGTGAGAGCATCGCAATGGCGTTGCGCAAAGAAGATGCGTGTATCGCTATATATACCGATGCACCCGAACAAGCACACACAGAAATTATTAATTATGCTAAAAGCAGTAAAGGACGGCGAATAGACGTTTCTATCGGCTTGGGCGGTAAAAGCGAGTTGACGAAAGCGATAAAAGAGATTGCGAAGCGCGTGATGATCGGGGAGATAGAGCCGGAAGAGATAAATGAGAAAGAGATAGAATCCGAGTTAATCTTTAAGTCAGAACCCGACCTCATCATAAGGTCTGGTGCCACTCGTTTAACGGATTTCTTGATTTGGCAATCTGTGTACAGCGAGTTTTATTTCACCGATGTCAACTGGATGAAATTCCGACAAATAGACTTCTTCCGGGCGGTTCGTGATTTCCAGTTACGGGAACGGCGATTCGGGCGGTAAACCGTCATAGATCTAGGAACGGCATCTTCTTCATCCACATGCTTACCGCACTCCGCGCCTTATCGGGATTCGCGAAATTAGTTTCTAGCACCTCGTCTTCGGCAATGCCCATGAACGGGTCTATAGTTTTTTTCGCCACATCTGCCACCCATATCATCGCGTCACCGATGTCGTGCTGCTCCCGGAAGAATGAGATAAAAGGTGCGGGTGTCTTCTCTGTTGGCACAACGATTACCCTTGTCGTTTCGGACGCAGCAGGTGGATTCGCCCCCATAAAGTACTGAACGAACTTAATCGAAGAGAAGATGAAGATCTGCAGGGGCTTTTTATTCTCTTTCTCTGCAAAAAGCTCAAGGCTTTCATACTCATTTTCCCGCGCCTTAACAATCAAAGGCGGCTTCTGAGTTAGAATCCGATACCCCGCCCTATTCAAGAACTGCTCTATCACGCGCTTCAACACATCCGGGGGGGCTCTTATCACAGCCCAGCGTAGAAATGCGGCATCCAATTCATCACTCAGATATCTATGCGTGGGCAGACAATAAAATATCTCGCCCTGATAATTTACCTTCGTGTGCATATCCGGCGAGAACACGGATAGTTTCTCGTCCCTTGTTGTTATACTCCTAAAAATCAAATCGTCCGGATTAGCGCCTAAATCAGTCTCCAGCTCTTCTCTTTCGGCATCGCTCAATAGCGAACTTACACATTCTCTTATCCTCAGCGCGAGTTCACCCCCTGACATTACTTTATATTTCGATGTATAACCGGATAACTCGCTAAACACTATCAATAGCGAATCGTGTTTCATTTTTACTATGGCTATACAGATACATTTTTACTATATATTTAGGATATTCTTCCCGCTATTGCAACAGAGGAAGGATGATACAGAATTTGGATGCACCAAGAATTTTTATTTCTGGTAAGCCATTAGAGCAGAATTATCCCGTTACTCATATTCAGGCGCAATATTTAAATAACGAGTACAAGCTATCTATAATAAGGTAAGAAAAATGGATGAAGAGCCAAGCGTAGTTATAAAAGAAATGTGGGAAGAATTGCGGAAGATGATTACAGTGGACGTTGCAATCGGCAAGCCCATAGAGATGGAGGATAAGACCCTGATACCTATATTCGAGTTTGGGTTTGGTGCTGGTGGCGGTGGCGGCAGTGGCAAGGAAAAAACGACCGGAGGACAGGGATATGGTGTCGGAGGCGGCGGGGGCATGAGACCTGTAGCACTAATAGCGGTATTCAAGGGCATACCCGGACCTGAAGGGATGAGAGTGCTCTCGCTGAGACCGTCTGGCACACTGGATAAAATCGTTGGCGAAGCATTGCCGACTGTGATGAATAAAATCGAAGAGATAAGAGAGGGCAAAAAAAACGAATAATAAACATGATACTGGTAGAACGTCTAGAGGGAGAGCTTTTCGCGAAGCACTCCTATTCGTTTATTTTTTGTGGATAAAGTAGAATCGCGTGAATTTTTAGATGGAGAAAAAAAGAAACGTAAAATACGATGGAGACGCTGCTGCTGATTCTCGCGATTGTTTTTGCGCTTATAATCGTCTTAATTGTAGCAACGCTCCTAATACCCGCTGACATTTCGCTGAGGCTATTCAAGGACGGAGCGTTAGCAGAAGTACAGGTGGCTTTTGGGGTCTTAAGGGGCATTGTGTCGGGACGCCTGGACTTCAGCACCGAGAAGCAGGAATTTCGATTACGGGTCTTGGGCGCCACGGTTATCAAGAAAGATCTGGTTGAAAAGAAGAAGGAGCCTACCGATTGGAAGAAGCTCGTAGTGAACGCAAATGAACTGTATGATGCGGGTAAGGATTTGGCTCTGGTGCTTACCAGAAATATAGCCATAAAACGATTTAAGGGCAAGATGAAGGTGGGGCTATCTGACCCTTACGAGACCGGCATGCTGACGGGCTTTCTATATGCGGGCGGCGGTATAGCACATGCTTTTCTGCCGGAAACCAAGCTTGAAATTGAACCTTCATTTGTGCAGGAGCAGATGGATGCGGATATAGAACTAGGGCTTAGCCTACCTCTATTTAAGATTGTTATCCCGGTTATCCGTTTCTTCCGTAGGACGAGGAGGACGATTTTTTGACGTGCAGACCCACGCAACCAATGACTTTACAGTACTTCAGTAGGGGTATAGGCCGGATTGAGGAATATGTTCTTTTTTAATTGATATTATAGAACATTAAACCAAGAAAGATGATTGTTCTATCGGGCGGCACGGGCACACCAAAGCTACTGGTGGGTTTGAAGCAAGTATTCAAGGACGAAGAGCTGAATATAATAGTCAATACAGCGGAAGACGTATGGGTATCCGGTAATTTAGTGTGTCCCGATGTAGATTCAGTGATTTACGCATTAGCAGGTCAGATAGACAAAGGAAAATGGTGGGGCGTAAAGGAGGAGAGTTTTTTAACGCATACTGCGTTGAATAAGTTGGGTCACGATGAGCAGATGATGATTGGTGATAAAGATCGAGCAACGCATATCATCAGATCTGAGCTGTTGCGACAAGGAGAAAGTTTGACCCAAGCAACTTCTTCGCTCGCAACAAGATTTGGCGTAACCGCTAATATACTCCCGATGACGGACGCTGTTGCATCTGTAAGCACGAATATACTATCACCCGAGGGTAAATACCATTTCCAGGAGTTTTGGGTTGCAAAGAAAGGCGAGCCCGAAGTATTAGACGTTTATTTCGAGGGAATAGAGAGTGTGAAACCTTCTGAAGCTGTTATGAATGTGTTGAACTCAGATGCGGAAGAAGTTGTGCTTATAGGACCGAGTAACCCGATAACCAGCATAGGGCCTATTTTGTGTTTGAATGGTGTACGGAAAATGCTGAAGCATAAGAAAGTAGTAGCGATTTCGCCTATCGTGGGTAACAACCCGATAAGCGGACCGGCCGGTAAATTCATGCGGGCTAAAGGGTTTGAAGTATCGCCTTACGGTGTGTTCAAGTGTTACGAGGAGTTTCTGGATGTGCTTGTTATAGATGAGAGTGATGAAAGCCCGGTAGATAAAGAACTGGAAGTAGTAAAAACCGATATTATAATAGGAAATGATGCGGGAAGTGAAAAAATGGCGGTGTTCATACAAGACCTTTTAGGTAATATGTAAGAGCCGCTAAAAGATAGTGGCAAACTTTAACTATTACTAACTACGAACAACGAGCATGATAGAGAAATTAAAACTAACGAATTTCCGGGGGATAAAAGACGGGGAGATAGAATTGGCACCGGTTACAATCCTATTAGGTGCAAACAATTCAGGTAAGTCAACAATTCTGGAAGCGTTGTTCTTGGCTCCAAATCCGTTTCGTAAAGTTCCCTATGTGATTGGTAGTTTTAACTCAGCAGCAGAGGTTGTGCATTCAATACATGAGTCGCTCAGCAGTGAGGGCTACGCATTCTTGCTCTTCAATTACACCGCAAACCAAGCCGAATTATGCTGTGAAACTGATGGAAAAGACTACGAGCTCATATTCACTAAAAATGACCTAATTATCTTTGCGTTAGCAAAAAAGCAAAAGACAGGAACGACACCAGCGATAAATGAGGATGAAAAGTGGGAAACGCTGGGGTTTGGAAATATGTATCTTTCTAACAATAATATTAAAATAATAGAAGATCCAAAGGAATTACCCATAGATAATACTCTTTTAATCAGCGCGAAATTGGTCCAAAAGGGTTATAACTACTTACAGAGGAACTGGGCATCAATAATAAATTTAGGAATTTGTAAAAACGTTGCTGAGGAAGTCTCAGGGCTTGTGTATGATAATTACAGGGACATAACAATAGAACCTTTTCTTGGTGATAAACTGGCGATTTATGGGTTCTTAGAAGATGGGCGGAGAATAAGACTTGGTGATTTGGGTGAAGGTATCCAGAGTTATATAATTGCGCGGATTCTTTACGAATTAGAGAAACCAAAGGTCTTGCTCTGGGATGACATTGAAGCACATTTAAATCCGAGAATGCTACTGAGTATTGCTGAATGGTTTTTTGACATAGTAGAAAACGGTAATCAGGTCATAATCACAACACATAGTTTAGAGGCGGCAAGGACAATAGCAAGTTTAAACGAAGAGAAAACGGCGATCTATCTGACCTCCTTGGAGGACAACGTTCTAAAAGCTAAGAGACTTACGTTAAAGGACATGGAGGAATTCCTCGAAGCAGGAATAGATGTGAGAGTTGCGGAGCCATTATTACTATGAAACTTTATACGTTAGACCCGAGCAATCGGTTAGCAACAAATATAGCTCGAATTTCGAAGAAAATCAAGATGAATGTGCTTATTGAATATGTGAAACCTCGTGATTTTGATACTCTTGTGGTCATAGGTGACGGGACACCCGATGATATTGCTGTTAGTATAATTGCTTTTCATTCAGAGGCAGATAAAATTGTGGGTATCGTTAAACCACCGGGAATCACAGGGCTCGGTGTTATTGATTTGATTCCAAGGTACCTGAAAGGAAACATCCACAAAATATTAGTTTTACTGGATCAAGAAGACAACATATTGAGTGAAATTCACGAAATACTTCAAAAGCGCTTGCAAAAGGTTGCAACGAGAGAACTCGAGATAATAGAGGAAAAAACAGAAAAACGACTGAGAGTTTACAACGGTAAATATGGTGGCAAGGAATTTGAGTTGATACTCGTTATAAACGGTCTTGACGAAATCCGGACAGACCAGCATACCATCGAAGACCATTTACTGAAAGCCGCGGAAATGTTTTCAATAGATGTGGGTGATTTTGAAAAATCCAAAAAGGCATGGCAAGCCATCATCCCAGAGCGACAGTTAAAGATTTTCAAAGAATTGAAGGCAAAAAGAAAACTGGTGGGAACTATATTCCCGCAGCAAGTTGAAGGATGTGAATACCTAAAATCTAAATCGGTATATTAAATTTCATCTAACGTTAACACCATATGTAATAGAACGATGACCGAAAACGAAGAAGAGGAAGAATACGAAGACGGAGTGAAGACGAGCATAGCACTGTATGCAGGAATGGGTGGTTTTATCGTGCTTACGCAGATAATTGCAGTGCTACTTGCGACATTATCAGATATAGAGCCTGCGTTTGAAAATCCGGAGTCCATATGGAATCCCATTTATTTCTTCGTTACAATCATGATATTCACCGCGCTCATCCTGCTCGTGTTTAAATTTGGAGGCGACAAGCTCGTGTATTTCGTGATGCTCGCTGCGGTGGCGGTAACGATATATTATGTGATGGTAGCACTTGAGGCACTGATCTATAGTTTCATAGGAGGCGTATCGGTGCAAATATACAGCCTGATGCAACTTGTACAGCCTTATAGCGTGTTACCACTGGTTCTCACCATTATTCTTACACTCCTACTGTATAAATATCCCGAATGGTATGTACTCGATGCAACCGGCGTGATAATCGCTGGTGGCGCAACTGCGATATTCGGCGTTTCTCTTGGGATAGTACCGGTATTGTTATTAATGATAATGTTGGCGGTATACGATGCAATCGCGGTCTATAAAACGAAGCACATGGTGTCATTAGCGGAATCAATCGTGGATTTACGCGTCCCGATTCTTTTTGTGCTGCCGCGGAAGCGTAAGTTCTCGCTGCTTAAGAATGGCGATATGGGCGAAGCGTTTTACATGGGGCTTGGTGATGCGATTATACCGTCTATACTGGTTGTGTCGGCATTTGTTACCTATCCAAGTGCAGCACCTGCTTTAGGCACGATAATAGGTATTTTAGTGGGTTATACTGCGCTTACCCGGCTTGCGGGTAGAGGTACGCCACATGCGGGTCTGCCGTTTCTCAATTCAGGTGCGATAATCGGGTTTGTTGTCGGTGTACTACTTTGTTGAATAGTAGGTGGCCTTTCAGCACAAACAGTTCTTAAAAATGAAGCGTTACCTAAGAAGCAGCAGGGGTATTCTTATTCTGTGAAAAGGGGAAAATGTGGGGTTAAGGGAACTCAAAACTTTCTGATGCCTGGACTACGATGCTACGACCACTCAAATGCTCCGATCCTTTTTCAATCGCCCTTCTTCCACTCTACCTATCAAATCATCAGCAGATACTGTGCTTTGTCGCTTTTTCATCTCGTTCCAAATCTTTAATTGCTTATATAACCAAAAGTCCAGGTCATCCGCGTTCTCGGCATAAACAACCTCGTTATTTTCCAGTATCTCACCCTTCAGATACCACGGTATCTTATTGAAAACTACAATATCGTATCTTTTATCTGCCGAAACTTTCAGAATCCGCTCGTACAAATCCTTCGACTCTATACCTTCCTTTTCTATCGCGCATATATCAATATCCGAAGTCACATCTGCATAGCCCTTAGTAAATGACCCGTAAACCAGTATTCCTTTGACGTATGGTACCAGATCATTTAATACGTCTAATAGCTGTTCTTTCAGCCTCTTATCCATTCTAAAACCACCACCGAACTCTCAGTATTTGCTGCGATAGATGCTCTTCGATGAACTCTACTCGCTCAATCACGGTCTCTACTTTTTCAAATATCCGCTTATTAATAACCTCGTTCATCTTCTTTCTCGTTCTAATGCTAAAAGAATTTGATGGCAGGTATCCAATCGTTGTATATATTCCCGTTTGTGTCTACGAACGAAGTGCAGGTGATTGTTCCTCCTGTTACTTCTTTACTGGTTGTGTGTAATATTTGTGGATATGAGGCAGTGCGAATGGTGTAGTTGTATTTGTGGTCTTGTAGTAACGTGACATAAGAAGTACCATTAGTTATGTTATGCAGTGTTATGTTATGCCAGTCCCCGTGATATCCGTCCCAGGTTCCGTTTGCTATTAAAGTGCTGTTTTCGTATAAATTTATAGATTCGGTGTGTCCTCCGGTTCCCGTGCAGGGGTATGTGTACAATTTAGTTACGTTGTGGTTATGTGAAGGTGTGATTGTGCCGGTGTGGGTGCCCATTATGCTTGGGTAAGTACCTGTGTCTGTGTCGAAGATTGAAGGTGCAGGCGCAAAGTAGTTTTCCCACGGTCGCATCAGGGGATATTTGTCTTTGTCTCCCTGTAAGTGGCGGCGGTAAGGCATATCCCAAATTCCACACCGGTCTATCTCTTCAGCATTGGGATAGTCGTCTTTATAATTGCTCCAGTAGTTGCCTAAATAATTTGTGTACATGTGACCGTTATAAGTGTAGGGTATTTCTTCTGTTGAGTTCCAGTAAGAAGGCCCGCCACAAGTGTTGTTTATAAAATTATTGAGATATATCCTGTTACGCTGGCTGAATACAAAGGATGGGTCAGCGAACCAGACACAGATACCGACACCGTTGCTTATGAGATTATTACCCGTAATACTATTGTTGTATGACTCCCAGAGGAGAATGCCGTACCCGCAGTTGCTGATATTATTGTGTGAGATTATACTCCGTTCTGTCGTCATAGCAAGATATATACCGACGTCTATGTTGGATAATTCCAAATTTTTTACTGTGATATTAGTGCAATTTACGAGTATAACCTGTCCGGCGTCTGTTACTACTATATCTGATGTATCTTTAAGATAAACAAGAGGCTTACCATTCACTATATTATTATTCACTATATTTGGACCGGGACCTAAACCAGGACCTAAACAATCATAAAAGCTATCATTTACAAATGTATTGCCGGTAGTGTTAGTATTACTGCATCCGTCAGATAGAACGATGCCGTAGCCGTTGTTATTGCTGACAGTATTACCGGCAATATTATTGTAGTCGGAACCAGATATGCAAATACCGTCTTCGTTGTTATTGCAGGCAGTATTGCCTCTAATATTATTGCTGTATGAACCAGATATGCAAATACCGTAGCCGTCGTTATTACGGACAATATTAACTGTAATAGTATTGTGGCTGGAAGAATCGAGGTATATGCCGTCTTCGTTGTTGTTGACATTGTTGCCTGTAATGGCATTGTTGTTTGAGGTTACCATTATCCCTGCATCTCTATACCGACATCCAGACCGATGTCCTGAGTTTGTTACTGTGAAACCTTCAAGCGTGATTCCATTCGCATTCAATGCAATCACACTACCGCTGCCGCCTGCATCTACAACGGGCTTGCCCGTACCTGTATCCACGCCATTTAAAATGAGCCGTTTTGTCACGTTTACGTTCTCGTAATAGGTACCGCTGTACACCTCAATGATGTTGCCAGGCTCGGCTGCTTCGATAGCTGCCTGGATGCTGGTGTAGTTACAACCGCTGGGGCATACGGTATAGATAGTAGCTGCAGAAGCGCAGCCGACGTATATGCTTAATGCAATGAGCATAACCGCGGAAATCACCGCCTGCATTATTAATATCCTTCTTTCGGTATTCAATATCTTCTTTTTCCCTTCCAATTTTTCCCTTTTACTCTTTGCATAAACTTATAGCAGGTATCCAATCAGTGTATATATTCCCGTTTGTGTCTACGAACGAGGAGCAGGTGATTGTCCCGCCGGTTACTTCTTTACTGGTTGTGTGTAATATTTGAGGATAAGAGCCAGTGCGAATGGTGTAGTTGTAATCATGGCCTCGCAATAACGTGACATAAGAAGTAGCGTCTGTTACGTTATGGAGGGTTATGTTATGCCAGTCCTCGTCCAGGTAGCCGGTCCAGGTGCCGTTTGCTATTAAAGTGCTGTTTTCGTATAATTTTATAGATTCGGTGTGGCCTCCGGTGCCAGCACACGGGTAGGTGTACAGTTTGCTGACGGTGATGTTATGGGAAGGCGTGATTGTGCCGGTATGCGTGCCCATTAGGCTTGGGTAGGGATTAGAGGGAGTGCCCGTGTCGAAGTATTGTGATGAAACACCAAAATCATAGCCCCCGTTCCAACAGGCAATGGCGTAAAAACTGGTATCTATAAATTTTTGCCAGCACTCTGCTTCCCTTCCTTCATCCGGCTCAATCTCAACCCAATCTATCCAGCCACCAGGAGTGGTGTTCCAGAGCCCACTGTTTTCGGCCCACAAGATGGCAGTTTCTGCATAATAGGCATGCCCGGTATCAAACCAGCTAAGAGCCGCCTGAAACCCAAATCCGGGATATTTCCTTATTTTAAGCTCATCAGATTCCTTATCCCAGTAATAGCCTATACAGGAACCCTCCTCTTGTTGAAATGTATTATAAATCCATTCACCAACAGCTGCCGAATTTACTCCATTGACGGGTAAATCTAACATCTGAGGTGCGTACTGAATCCAACTGGATAGATTATTAAGATGTGGCTCCCACTGAGATTTTCCTGTTTCATCAATTGCCATATGCCATACTCCTGTAGCTGGGTCGTATAAATGTGTGTTTATCCCTTCTATTATTCTCTGGGAACTATTAGCACATTCAGAAGCAAAAGAAATGTCACCCTTAATAATGGCCCAGGTCTCTGCAGCCTTTAAGGCCCAGTAAGCATACGCATTATCATGAGTCCAACGCCAATCGTGATACTGCCCATTGGCATCCTTGCCTCCACATACCAGCCCATCATCATTTCCTCTTTTATTTTCAACTTTCTGGCATGCCATCAAATATTGAGCACCATTCCTCATAGCGTTATACCTGTCATGATCGTAGCCTAATTTGTAAAGTGCCATCATTACTTCAGCCGTTTGCCGGGGCGATTTGGCACGGTCCGTGTACTCTAAGCTTACTTGATCAATAAAAACATCATAGGGGTCTTCCCTGGAATTTCCATCCAGTTGAATGGCAACTGAGAGACGGTCATCCTCTCCAGATGTAGAGTTAGGAGGAACAGTTATATCGAGGTTATGACTCTGTTGATCGATTGTGAATCTTCGGTAATGAACTTGTTCATTGATTATCTCTCCTTCCATGGTAAAAGAGTGCCATTGTTCGCCTTCCAGAGTGTCGGAAATGCCCAAATTTACCCACTTATCGGGATGGTGAGGATTCCAGTAACGCCATTGAGGTGCACCGTCTCCAACGTTCTGCTCAACGTTCTCCCACTGAAGGGCAAATTCATATCGTTTTGATTGATGCCATTTGCTCATGCTGAATTCAAGTGCTTGAACGATAGAATTCTGATTGTTGAAAGTTGTCGTAGGGCTAAACAAAAAAGATAGGCTAAGGTTAAACACAGTGGCGTTTTGGTCCGATGGAAATTCTCTATAGCAATGCACATTTGAATAAGGATCACCGCCTGTGATTGAACATCGAAGCGAGTTCCCATCAATAGATGGCGTTGCAACATTCTCTATGACCCACGTTGGCAAACCTTCACCATCAGTGTAGTTACCCCAATTCACGGCATTTTCATCCAAGTTATACCTGTAACTGTACTTGTCATACCAAGCACCATCAGAGGTGTTTTGTGTCTTAATTAGGTAATCAGCCGATAATTGGGCTTGTTCAAGATATGATTCGTTATTGAGGACTTCTGAAGCTACAATCAAACCCAATATTGCCATAGCATTCTCACAGGGAACTACCCATGTGGGATCCCCATATACGTTATTGATAGCACCGTAGGCAAGATGTTGCTGATGCTTTGCATATTGACCTGATAGTATATAATCTGCTTCTGTCGCAATTTTTCCTTCTGTTTTGGTGATTGAAGATTCGTTAGCGCATCCGCTCAGGATCATTACGCTTACAACTACCAATCCCACCACTACCAAGCTTATTTTTCTATTCATGCTTTATACCTCTCATCAACTAACCTTTCCACGGAATGAAATTGGGGGCATCCTTGGCGGTGTTTGGGCTTTTCTCATCTTATACTTTTTAGGTTTTTCACTCCAATCTAATCGCAGGGATCCAATCATCGTATTTTTTCCCATTTGTATCTACAAATTCAGTGCAAGTGATCATTCCATTTTGTATATTTAAGGTCTTATTGTGGTGTATCTGAGGATAAGAGCCTGTACGTATTGTGTAGTAGTATGTAATCCCTTCTTTTAATGTGAAGGATTCGTTAAAGGTAATATTGTGCCAGTCTCCTTGATAGCCAGTCCAACATGCTTCTACGCCATCCCACGTTTCATTCCAAAATTTCACATATTTAGAAAGCCCTCCTGTTCCTCCGCAGGGATAGGTATACATTTTGCTAACGAAAATATTATGAGAAGGTATGATTTTGCCGTTGTGGATCCCAAAAATACTTGGATAAGTGCCATTGCCTGTATCAAAGCCAGATATATGATTAATTATAGTATCGGCAATATCCCAGCCAATATCACCTTTAGAGTTGATAGCCGAAATTTTCAGATAATAATGTCCAGGCGTAATATCAGTAGTATTCCAACGGTATAATCCATCATTTGACGTATTTTCAACTATAGGTATCCAACCATCATCGGTTCCGTCTCCAAACTCAATAGTAATATTTATGGGTAATCCCTCAGGATCGGTGGCTTCCCATCCAATATTAATAAAAGTTCTATTTCCATCTATCGAAGTTATCTTGACTCCTGGGCCATAGTATGCCTCTAATATATATTCAATGTGTATCTCCTCACCTTGTGTTAAGTTGTTGGTCAATTCGGTGGCAACTAAGATATTATCTGCCCACTCGTCATTAGTTTTATCTTCGTATATCTTCACTACAAGATCAGGTCTATTGGTATATAGGATATTTATTGAATATGAAGATCTAAATGCGTAAGGTGATTCCGGTCTATACTTCTCGTAATGACTTGGATCACGGTCTTGTTGTGCTATATATATCTTATCACCTGATTCAACTCTTCCTAACGTTATAATGCTTAGTTCCGAAGTCGGGTTATCGAACTGGTGAGTCACCCAGGTACCATTGCTGTAGTGAATCATTACGGTGTCGGAGTCGTGTGCTTCATCATTTGGTGTCTCAGGAGTATCATTTTCGTCCAACCAGAGCATCGAATTCAAAGCAATAATTGAGACATTTTCCGTTGATATCGAGAGATTCTTTCTGGAATAGTACTTAGATACCACTTCTATCTTGACCCCATCAGATGGCGGGTAAAACTGCATATCTGCACTCAATACGCCTGTGAAATCTTCAGATTCAACCTTAAAAACAGAAGTCGCTTTATTCGTACTAATTACATTACTGTAAACTTTGGTCAATATAGGAAAGTCCTCATCATCGAAAAACATGTTGTGCGCCAATGGTCTAAAGGATCCACCGTAACATGCCGGGGGATAATCGGTTATGCGAACATAACCATTTCCTCTAAAATTAGCCAACTCCGGCCAACCACCACTTCCATTCTCATGGCCAACTTTAAAGCCTGCATGGTATTGTGCACCTGTAGGGATATCTTCGGGTGTCAAATTAGCGGAGGACCAATTAAATAGATTCACATCGTACCGCAACCCCTCCCATGTTTCGTTAGTTGCGTTACAGCGATACAATGTTATTGGAACTACATTTGCTCCTCCTCTAGGTCTTTGTTGCATCCACCAGTTATTTTCATCAACATAGTTATTGTTCCAAGGTTCGATTACATCAATACGCTGGTATTCTTGATAGGTAAGGCAATCATTGTCAGGAGGGCAGTATGTACCCATCAGTGCATACAATGGTGGCGAAAATGGGGTACCGTTAACCGCTTCATTATGGGCTTCGTTTTCGATCACATCAAAAATATTAGGGCATGTTATTTCATAACCATAAAGTATATTGCCTGTGCTTGCCATATCTATCGCATCTTGAATTATCTCAAAATCACCACCACCTTTACATACTGTCCCTGTTTTGGCAGATATAGCTCCAAAACATGCACACATCATCACTACAGCAACAATAGAAATTGCCATCATTTTTTGCTTTGCATCCATTTTATTCATTCTTTTTTTGTCATTATTTCTTCTCTGGTTCATTTTTCCTTCTTAAAAATATACCTATGCTAAAGGCCCAACCTCACCATCCCCGAACGAATTCTGATGCACCCCTGAGAGGTTGTTTTGGTTTTCTCCGATTCATGCCACATTTATAAGGCATTTCATTCCAATCTAATCACAGGAATCCAATCCGCGTATGTTTTTCCATTCACATCTGTAAATTTAGTGCAGTTTATCCATCCATTTGTGGTTAACAATGCACTTGTGTGGTGTATCTGCGGATAAGAGCCTGTGATAATCGTGTAATTGTATGATTTATTAGCCAACAATATGAATTGCTCCGGGAATGTTATATTATGATAGTCGCTTTGATAACCATTCCAAGTAGCATTAATATAGAATGTCTTATTATATAGTTCAACATACTCTGTGTGCCCTCCAGTTTCTTCGCAGGGGTAAGTGCACAATCTTTGAACAACCACATCGTGATCTAACTTTATTGTACCGTTATGCATGCCTGAGATGCTTGGATAGGGATCATTTGGCGCTTCTGTGTCAAACGCAGGGCCATTGAAGGATATTTCGTCGAGATAAATCGTGCATCCTTCCGAATTTTGAGTTCGAGTAGTGACCCAGCAAAATCCTCCT
>QENJ01000058.1 GCA_013374505.1 Candidatus Methanophagaceae archaeon | reverse complement strand
TAATTGCAAAGTCGGCTTGCTATTACATTTCACAGACAAAAGTTTAAAATACAAAAGGCAGGTAAAATGATTGAACAGTGTAATCAGTGCAATCGGTGGTTTTAAAAATGGTAACACAATATGTAATGATCCCTCAGGATAGGATAGGCGCGCTTATCGGTCATAATGGGATCGCAAAAGAGGAAATAGAGCGAAGAACGGCGAGCAGGATAACTGTGAATAGCGAGGACGGAGAAGTATCCGTAGAGGGTATAGAAGATAGGGACCCTATAAAAACGCTCAGAGCGGTTGATGTGATAAGTGCGATAGGTCGTGGCTTCTCGCCAGAAAAAGCTGTTGCACTCATTGATGACGATCTCCTAATATTCGATGTCATTTCCCTCGACCATCTCACGCCAAAGACGCTGAAACGGGTGAAAGGGCGTATAATAGGGCAAAAGGGCAAAACGCGAGGGACGATAGAAAACCTTACAGGTGTAAAAATATCGGTATATGGCAAGACGGTAAGTTTGATAGGGTTTTCGCACCAGATAAGGGCAGCGGGGGATGCAATAGAGATGTTGATTAAAGGCGCACCACATAGCGCGGTATATGGCTTCCTGGAGCGGCAGAGGGGTATGAGGGTGGAACGATGGTGAAGAACTTACGATTTACTAATTAAGAATGGCCAATTAGGTGGTTGAATTATGGGCAAAGAGAGAGGGGCGGAAGAGAGGACGAGAATGGTTGAGTATCTGAGGCAACAGGGAGTCCATGAAGAGGTGTTAGAAGCAATGCTGCGCGTCAAGAGACACCTTTTTGTACCGCCCGAACGTAGTGACCAGGCATATGGGGATTATCCTCTGCCCATCGGGGAAGGTCAGACGATAAGTGCGCCGCACATGGTTGCTATGATGTGTGATTATCTGGACTTGAAAAAGGGCGATAAAGTGCTTGAGGTTGGCGCAGGTTCCGGATACCACGCCGCGGTCATTGCAGAGCTAATAGGAGAAGAGGGGCACCTATATACCGTAGAAAGGATCCCATGGCTGGTTGAATTCTCAATGAAGAACATGGAGCGTGCGGGCTATAAAAACGTGACGGTGACGCACGGCGATGGGACGCTTGGACTGCCGGAACATGCACCGTATGATAAAATAAGTGTGACTTGTGCAGCCCCAGATGTACCTCCTCCGCTCATTGAGCAGCTAAAAACAGGTGGGAAAATGGTTATACCCCTTGGAGGATATACGCAAAAGTTGTACCTGCTGGAGAAAAAGAACGGGATAGAGAGAAATAAAAAATGTGATGTTGTTTTCGTACCTTTAATAGGAAGATATGGATTTAGAGACTATGAATGAACAAATGCTCTCGCCCGCAAGTGGGAAGATATTGTGGATTGGAGCAGATGAAAGGGGACAGAAAACTATTACAATATTCATGCATATTCATAATGTGCATGTTACTACTGCACCATTGAATTGCGTTGTAAAGAAAATAACGCCCAAAAAGGGTAAATTTAAGCCCGCTTTCTTACGTAGCAGTGATTTCAACATGAAAAATACGATAGAACTGAGTACGAAGTACGGAGATATAAACGTAGCACAAATAGCAGGATTCTTTACGCGGAAAATACTATGCGATGTGAAAGCAGGGCAGAAACTAAGTAAAGGTGAGCGAATGGGTAAGATTTGTTTCGGCTCTCGTGTGGATGTTACCGTTCCAGAAGGTTTTAAGATAAAGGTAAAGGAAGGTGATAGGGTACGGTACAAGAACTCAGTGATCGCGGTAAGTACAGCAGAATGAATTTAGCGTGCTTTCGTTCTATTCTAAAACCGAATGTTGCACCCGCAGCCATTCCAGAATATACTCCGGTAGCATGAACCCCCTTTGATTCAGCCTTTCGACTAAATGTAGAGGAAGTGGGCTGAGCGCAAACGTTGCGCGTTCATAGAACGTGTCAGGTGTGCACTCTATGATGAAACTATCAGAATTTCTCGATAAGGTGGATTCTGTGCCCACGATAGAATAAATATGCCCACCAAATTTCTTCTGCTCCTTGCACCATCTCAAAAGGGTTTCCGTCTCTCCCGATCGCGAGATTAAAAATAATATGTCACCAGCGCGTGGTTTTGGTGCAAAAGGTCCTGATAAATACGCCTCGTCACCTATGGCTCTCTTAACATGCTGCAGTCGTATCGCAGTCATCCTCGCAACGTTCCTCGCGGGACCTATACCACCCATAGTTATTTGGCTTCTCGTCTCCAGATTGTCAATTACCTTTTTGTAAATGCCAGAACTAACAAACTTATTCACAATTTTACCGATTTCCTTTGATTCCACTTCTATATTTCTAAATACCGTTTTGTAATCCTTATATTCATTTAGTGCTTCCTTTGTTTTCTGAAATAGTAACAGAGAACCTAATTCATAAACATCATTCATTATACCGTGTTTTAGGAAGCCATTAGTGGTCTCAGGTTTTCTATCCCGCCCGGACAACTCGACAACATTACCATATTCTTTCTCGCCCATTTTGCCGATCGAGGAATTCAGGTTAGAGACAACTGCGTTAATGGTGAATTTATCGCTCTTTTTACGCTCGATATAATCCGCGAGTTGTTTTACCACTATTTTAGGTGTTGACGTCTCGCCACTTCCGGAATTGACGAGCAGTGCTATATTATCATACATCTGCTCCAACACAGGCGCTGCCTCCTCTATGGTGCTACCCGGGAAATCTATGTCAACCATAGTTTTCACTTCCTTTCTCAGTTGACCCATGCCAATGTAAACTGCGCTTTGTGACCGCCCTTCCCCAACGAGAACTATACAGTCGGCATCTTTAAGTGCTTTGTAAAAAGGCTTGAATTCTCGCCTCTTGACATTACGAACGTTCCGTATAACGCCATTGATATACCGGACTTCCATTGCGATTTTATTATTTTGTACCATGTGTTACGCGAGCAAAGAACGGCACCACCAACCTTCCTTTGTAAAAAGAAAGCTTTATCCGGGAGTTGGTGCTTTCCATTCCTTCTCGCCTTTCACCCCTATCTTTCCGTGAAAGAGTTTAGTTTTGATACTCTGTTAAACCTTTCGGTTTTTTACTCAAGTGCACCAAAAAAACTTTATGAGGTGGATAAAAAAACAGGTACAGAAACCGTTTTGTCGTTATAAAAGGGACTTTAGACGAGTTCAATATGTCCTTGCAACATATACTCTTCTGGCTTTTCGCGAACAAATAATGCACTTACCTTCACTTTTATCGTGCATTTCATCTTCGTGTAAAGGTTCGCCTAACACACTCGCGTCAAGATGTTCCTCTAAATCCTTACCGCATCTTGCGCTATCACACAAGAATAAAGAAACGATACCGTGTTCTGCCTTATGTTTCAGTGCTCGCATCTCCTCGACACTTCCTGCATCGCTGCCTTCACATTCATGAATATTCGCGACTAAAGCCTCTTTTGCTCGTCCATGAATACTAGACTGTACTTCTTCCAGCGTCCTCTTCACTTCGGGTACGGCATCGTGAAGGGGAACATGCACCCTCTGGAAATTATCTCTTCTTACGAATTCACAGCTATTGTTTCGCAAATCCCGGGGTCCTATCTCTATCCTCAAAGGTACCCCCTTCATCTCCCATCGGTAGTACTTCGCACCGGGCCTTTCCTCGGAATCGTCCAAGAACGCTCTTATTCCTGCAGTTTCCAATCCCTCATAAACGGCAGCACAAGCCTTTTTTACTTCGTCTTCGTCGCTCCCCGCCTTACCCGAAAACACTATAGGCACGATAACGACCTGAATGGGCGAAACTTCAGGCGGTAATACCAGGCCATGCTCATCGCCGTGAATAGAAATTACAGCGGCAACGCACCGTTCCGATATGCCATAACAGGTCTGATTTACGTACTGCAACGAGCCTGCATTATCCTCATATTTTATATCAAAAGTTCTCGCAAAGCTCTCGCCGAGCAAGTGAATTGTCCCGATTTGCATTGTCCTACCATCCGGCATGAGTGTATCAAAGGCAAGGGTATATGCAGCACCCGGGAATTTATCCCAGTCCGGCCTTCTTGTGATTATATAGGGGACCTCCAGCAGGTCAAAGAAATTCCGGTATAATGTGATAGCTATTTTTACCTGCTCCTCGGCATCCGCCAGACTTGCGTGTGCTGTATGCGCCTCTTTAAAGGATGTTATCTCACGCAGTCGAATGAGCGGTCTCGTATGCTTCGTCTCGTATCTGAATATGTTTACAATTTGATATACACGAAGTGGCAGGTCGCGATGTGACCTTATCCAGACTTTAAACACAGGATATATTGCCGTCTCTGAAGTAGGGCGAAGAGCAAGAGGAATGTCCAACTCGGTAGTTCCGCCTTTTGTTACCCAGAAAACCTCCTCTTCAAACCCTTTTATGTGTTCCTCTTCTTTCATTAACTCATCTTTTGGTATTAACATTGGGAAAAGCACCTCTTCGTGTTCTTTATCCATAAAAGCCCTCAAAGTCGTGTATATGAGATTACGCAATTTGAATCCGTACGGATACCATACATATACTCCTTTCACCGGATACCGGATGTCTAATATCTCGGCACGTTTCAGTATCTCACTATACCACTCGCTGAAGTGGCCTTCCTTCGGTAAAGTGGTCTTGCTTTCTGTTTTTGTTTGCATTATCAAAGCCGCTGGTGGGATTTGAACCCACGATCTGCTGATTACGAATCAGCCGCTTTACCCCTAAGCCACAGCGGCTCCCAGTGGTATCTCTTTGAGGATATTAATACTTGAGATACTTAAGCGTTTACAGAAAAGGCGGCTTTTTTTGGTGGATGTTGTTTACACCTGCTGACGCCACATGAACATTTAAATATGTAGAATGTATAGGTAAGATATACCATGAAAAAGGAAGAGTTGGTGCATTTGCATTTATTATTGGCGCAATTGAAGAAGTGCTGCGAGGAAAATGGATTGGCTTGCGATTTCGCAAAGTACAACAAGTTGGGTATTTCTCCATTTCAGGTGCATCGAAGCAAAGAAGATCACAAACAGGCGGTCTTCGCTCTCGGAATCGAGCTTGCTTCTTTAAAGGGGCGGTCTCAGGACCCTTTGCTATCCCGGAGATAGAAGCCCGCAAGGGAGACCCCCCCCCAAAAGGAAATCTCTTATCCCTTCGTACTGCTCTTAGTAGGCTGCGGTCCCCTGCAGTAGCAAAAAGCGAAATCGCTGTAGCGTTTTGTACTAACAACAATGACTAAGGTATAACTGTTCAGAGAACGGGCAGCTACTTATGGCTAAGAGCGCGGAAGGACTGATATGCTTCTACTATGTCTTTCCCTTCAATGAATACCGCATCTCGTTCTGATGCAAAGGCTATCGCATCTGTCTTCGTGAGTGCAACTCCAGTTTCTGTATCCAACATTTCACAGATTACCATTGCAGGAGGTATGCCCGCAAGCAGCGCTAGGACTACCGAAAGCTCCGTCTGACCTCTTCTTTCATCGAGCAGGCCATCCGCGGCCTTCAATATTGAGACATGCCCCGGTGTCCTGAACTCATCACAAAAATCGTAGGTGTTACCGTTCAGTGCTTCGTCCACCGCTTCACCTATCCGCTTTACCGTTAATGCTCTGTCTCTATCCGTTATACCTGTGAATGTATCACGATGGTTCACCCAAAGTGAAAAGGAAGAGCGTTTATCGTATGAAAGGTCGCCCTTTCCTTCCACCATCTTTCTTAGATGAAAGAACTCACCGGTCACGTTTCTCAGTATATCGCTAATCAGAGGCAGTCCAAGTTTCTCTGCTGCAACGGGATGTATAGCAACGCAGATAAGTCCACCTCCTTCATTTCTATAATACGCAATATCTTTTGGTGTAACCGCAGATGCGGGCATTACAAAGTCCGTCTCGCCCTCTCTATCCGCAGCATCGTAGATTAATACGATTTTACCCTTTTTTACGTATTCTATACCACGTTCTACCGTCTCTGGAACATTCATACCATCACCATCGCTCTTATTTCATCGCCATCAATTAATTTTAGTTCACATCTTAAGTAAACAGGTGAAATTATCTCTACAACATCTTCGGGATAATGTGTACGGTCGGGAAGGATAATCGCACTTTTTATTCCCTCTGCTCGGTCACACAATATTTTACATGTGAAGCACTTGCCACCACCAAAAGTCCTATTTTCTGATTCAAAACCTGCTATTTCTACACCACTTAGCCCTGCCAATTTCTTCCTTAGTGATATACTCGGTGAATCCAAACGTAGATTTAAGGTGCCAGGAAAAGGATTGAAACCTAATTTCGTCTTAAATTGCCGTTTATAGCCCATAAGAGTCGTATAATATTGCCCTTCGCCAAGACCCGTAATCAAATGACCACCGAGTTCTAACTCGATATTCGGTGTGGAAAAGAATATCTCCTGATATTCATAACATTCACTTTTCAGTCGCGCTATCCCACTTCCCGTCAGTATTACCCACTGCCCATCCGCGATTATTCTTCTATGCACGAGTCCTTCTCTTTCAAGCTCCTGGAGTCGCCTCGCTGCGGTCTGTACGCTCGATTTTATCGCTTCTGCAAACTGCCCGGAAGATAACTTAACTGGTTGTGCAATCGCACCTAACAATGCGAGTTTTTTTAATGAATCAATTATGTCCTTACTCATCTTTCTCCTTCACCTCGGCAATACCAATTTTGAGGTACATCTCAAATATAGGAAAGGCGAATATAAAAAGGTTGCTTTTTTACTTATCTTTTAAACTCAAGCCGGCAAGCAAACCGAATAGAAGACCGTATAGATGTGCCGCATGCGCTATTCCGTCTTGCAAACCCATTATAAGCGGTAAGACGTCATAAAATAAGGGTAATATAAAAGCTATCATCCATAGTTCCAGTGGTACAAAACCGAATAGATACACTCGCAGTCTTGGCATTAACACCGCAAGAGTGGTCAATATCGCGTATATCACCGCACTTGCACCCACTGCAGGATAAATGGAAGTAAAACACCAGCCAATCCCTGCAAAAATGCCAGAAAGGAAAAAGATGAGTAGAAATTTTGTGCTTCCCACTTCACGCTCTAACACCGGAGCAAAGAAGACGAATACGAGCAGGTTGATAAGGATATGACCGAACTGATGTGTAGAATGAAGAAAGACATAAGTTACCAGCGTCCAGGGTCGTTCTAAGACATTCTGAGGATATAGCATTAACAACTGTGTATAACTCGGAATGAGTAATTGCAAAACGAAAGAGAGGGCCATGATGAACAATAGCAAATAGGAATAGTTATGAGAGAATACGCTGAATAAGCTAGTATCAACGTTCTTTAGCCGTTCTATGGTCGGCATAGCGACGGGTCTTCCTTCTTCGGAGTCATTTTTATGATCTTCTGATCCAACGCACCAATGCAGTCCGGGCGGGAGATGCTCCTTGCAAAGGGTATCGCCACAGTACTTGCATCGGTACAATGCCGGTTTGCCGCAGATTGTGCAGCGTGTTCGTGTCATGTAAGTGAAAGGAGAGGTTACAAATTTAAAGGTTATGTAATGGTAATGTTATAGAGTGGATTTCCGTTGCGCATGTGGCTTAAAGCATATTCCGTTTGGATGTGGTTCCTATCCGTCAAATGTTTTTAACTTCTCCTATCAGATAAGTGCTTCTCGCTTCGTTTATACGCACCGGGAAATATGACCCGAGAGGCAAATCCGCTTTTAATACCACGGTGCGGTATGCGCAGTCGCGCGCGATCACGCCACCTTTCTTACCCTTTTCCGTTACTAAAACAGTAATCACCGTCCCTTCCAATTCCTTGTTCGTGGCAATGGCAAGCTTGTGATACATCTCGGAGATTATTCTAGACCGTCTTTTCTTCTCCCGCTCTAACAAATCCTTCTGCTTCGCGGCTTCGGTCATGGGTCTTGGTGAGAACCTTGTTATGTTAACTTTTTCCGGCTTTACGCGCTCCAATAGGTTCAGCGATACTAAGAACTCTGTTTCCGTTTCTGTTGGGAATCCAATGATAAAATCAGTCGAAATCGTGCAATACTCGAATCGGTGCCTTATGGTCGCTACCAGGTCCACGAACTCATCTATCTTGTAATTCCTTTTCATATCGTTTAGCACCCTATCAGAACCAGATTGCACAGGCACATGAAAGAATTTGAATATCTTTTCGGAGTCGAATGCGTCCAGAACATCATCTAAAATAGGAAGTAGTGTAAAAGGGTTCATCATGCCTACTCTCACACGGAACTCGCCATGCACAGCAGTCACCAATTTTAACAGCTCCGGGAGCTTTATGTCTGCCCGGTCAAGACCGTATGCACTGCAGTCCTGAGCAGTAATTCGTATCTCTTTTGCACCTTTGTCCACCGCATTTTTTACCGCGTCACGTATCTTTTCCGGTGAGTAACTCTTTAGTTCGCCTCTCGCTTGTTTCACGATGCAATAAGTGCAGTTTCCTGTACAGCCCATTGATATGGGTATTGTACTAATCAAGCCATCAAAATCGAATTCTTGTTCCTTACTACTGCAAATATCCTGCGGTGTTACCAGTGCTACATCATTGCCCAGAATACTTCTTACAAGCTCAGGCTGCGCCGCTGCCATACAACCAGCTACGATTACCTCTTTTCCCTGCTGCTTCAACTCGTTCAGTCGCTTTAGCACATTTAATTCCGTTCTCTTCGTTACGGTGCAGGTATTCACGATAACGACTTCGGCTTTGTGTTCTTCCACTATCTCATGGCCCGACTTTCTTAAAATCGCACGCATCTTCATCGTGTCACCAGTATTCGCGGTGCAGCCGAAAGTTTCGATGGAAAATTTTGTTCCCGGTACGGGTAGGTTCATTTTTTTAATAAGTTATTTTAGTTTAGAGATGCTTTTGTTTTTAGTAACGTTAGTGTGGAGATAAAGAGAAGGGTAAAGAGAAGAAGAGAAAAATGACGATAAAAGAGGAGTTACCACCAGGAGAAGTAGCACCGGAGGAGATCCAGGCGGCGAATATGCAAGTTGCCGCCAGCTTTTCGGAGATGTTAAAGCCGGTTATTGGACCTCATGGATCTAAGATTTTGATAACGCAGGGCGCCACGAAGATAGAAGCTGCGGACCTTATATCCAGTAACGCACTCAGCCTGGTAAAGGAATTAAAGTATCAGCATCCTACTGCGGATATACTGTTAAACGCGGGGTTAACACAGGGCGAAAGAGTAGGGGATGGAGTAGCAGCGGTTATGGTTTTGATGGGCGAGCTAGTGAAGAAAGGGTATGAATTGAGGGCATTGGGCGTGCATCAAAATAAAGTGATAAATGGGTATGAGATGGCGCTTGAGGTTGTAAAAGCGGTTTTAACTGAGATAGCGTCTCCTGTTGAGGTAAGAGGCGAAGGCAGTGATGCGGTTTTGCGGAAAGTGGCGAAGACGGCATTAAAGAAAGGCGATTTTGGTGAAGGAGACCTATTAGTGGATACTGTAGTCGAGAGCATAAAGCGGCTACGTGATAGTGACGATAATGAGCCCATAGTGGTAGAGGACATAGTAATAGAAACGAAGAGTGGAAGTAGAGTACATGAGACGACTTTTTTAGAAGGCGTTGTTATAGACCGAGAAGTGCTGGATGCGCTTCCAACAGAGATAGAGAATGCGCGGATAGCGCTGCTCGATTTCCCGATCGAGCATAAAGAGCCGAGGATAAAGGGACGAAAGGAGCTGAAGACAGGAACCGGTGCAAGGGAACGGAGTAAAGCCGGACAAACACTCGGTGCACTTGAGATTAGCGTAAAATTCTCTGAACCGTCACATTTCAAGGAGTTCCGGGAGGCACGAGCAAAACTGTTTGATGAAGTTGTGGACCCGGTAATAAACTGTGGCGCAAACGTAATTTGCTGCCGATGGGGTGTTGATGATGACGCACTGGATAAGTTCAGGGATGCTGGTATAATGCTGATAAAGCGAGTGAAATTAACGGATTTGATGAGGTTGGAGCGATCCACTAACGGTAAGATAGTGAAAGATATAAGCGTCTTAAGCGAAGATAAATTTGGCGTTGCAGGGAGAGTGGTGCAACGGAAGATAGGAGGTGATAACTACGTGTTCATAGAAGATTGTGCACGTAAGAAATCAGCCACTATACTTATAAGAGGTACAACCCTCCGGATTTTAGAGGGTTTGGTAGGCGAGATAAGAAGCGCTTTGCATGCCGTTGCGCAACTGTTTGTGGATGCACGAGTGGTACCGGGAGGCGGTGCGGTGGAGATGGAATGTGCGTATCAGCTCAGAAAAGCAGCAAAGAAGGTTCCGGGTAAGGAGCAGTTGGCGATGGAAGCGTTTGCAGACGCTATTGAGACTATACCACTGGCAATAGCGAAGAACAGTGGGATGAATCATATTGATACTTTAACGAAGCTTAGGGCAGAGCATTTCGATGGAAATAGAAATGCAGGCATATCGGGATTGGCTAAGCAAGTGAAAAGCGATATGATGGCTGAGGATATAATAGATCCGTTGACAGTGAAGTTACAGGCGTTTATATCGGCTACCGAAGCGGCTGCCCGAGTGATGAAGATAGATGATTTGCATATTGCGAGGAGTGCCGCACGAGATGAAGCAGCGGATATTGAATCGCAGATCGCGGGTAGGACACGAGATTTAATAGATACGGAGAGGCAATCAGATGAGTTCAAGTCGGTTCGAGGTGGTAGGGTGAACTATTAGGAGCTATTTAACCCCCTCCAAAACGGACTGCTTGGTGCTCATCTATATTTTTCAGTGGTTCGTGGAGGGGTTAGAGCTTATTGTAAAAGGCAAAATACAAAGTGGAAAGTGCAAATTATAGGGGTGTTCAAGCAAATAGCTTTTTGTTGGTTTCACAACTTATTTTTGTCGTGTATGCCTTTTCTCGCCTGTTCTAACCCTTGATTCACCGTCTCAATCATTTTAGTATTGCCAAGACGTTCAAAAATCTCCAGAGCACCTAAAAACTGTCTTTCCGCTTCATTGAAATCTTCTGTTTGCAAATAAACCAACCCTAGCACTGCTTGGTATGAAGCAATTAAAGGTTTTGCCCCCATGTCCTTAACTATTTTCAAACCTTCTTTTAAATATCTCTTTGCATCTTCATAATTCTCTGAATTTTTTGCAATTATCCCTAACTTGCTATAAATGGAGGCAATTTGTATTTTATCCCCTAACAGTTCATAAATATCCAAACTTTCTTCATAGTACTTCTGAGCTTGCTGGTAATCACCTTGAGTCTCAGCAAGAGTACCTTGTTTTTCTAGAACGTTGGCAATTCTGCTACGGTCGTTTATCTCGTTGCTGATAGCCTGAGCTTCTCCAATTCGGCGAACCGCTTCATCTATGTTCCCCTGGCTTTGAGCTAAATCGCTTAGTTCAATTAGGTTATCTGCTATCCCACCCTTATCGCCGATTTCTTCGTTGATTTTTAAACTTTCCTCGAAAAGTGTTTTCGCTTTAGCAATTTTATTCTTGTCTTTAGTCATGCCCCCAAGATAGCTAAGAGCAGAAGCTATTAATTTCTTATTCCCTAATTCTTCCCTAATTGCAAGGCTTTTTTTATAAAACTTATCTGCTTTATGATAATCCTTTTGGACATTAGCAATCAGTCCTAAAAACTGGAAAGTGTAAGCTACATTATTATCATTACCAAGTTCTTGAGCTATTTTTAAATCTTTCGCGCCATATTCATTTGCAGAGGCATAATCTCCTTGAATGAATGAAATTAAAGATAATGTAGAAAAAATGGAACCAGAAAGTTTCTTATCTTTAAGTCTCTCTGCCATCTTTAAACTTTGAAGGGAATATTGCTTTGCCTCTTCATAATTGGCCAAAGAGAAGGCAGCTTTTCCCGCTTCTTGAAGCAAATAGAATCTGATTTGTAATAACTCAGACTCTGATGTTTCTCCAAACGAACTCTTTTCATATTCTTCCAGAAGTGCTTTAAACTGCTGTAACCGCTTTATCTTCTCTTGATGAGTGAGACTGTCATATTCGCTCGGTCCTCTCTTGAAAAGCTCTTCAGTATCCTTTAAAATCCATATTGGTTCCGGCACAAGATAGTATACACCGCTTCGCCATGCCCAGAAATCAGGGGCTTCCAATGTAAGAATTCTCAATGCAAATTCCGGTAGCCAGATTACTATTGGGCAGGCTATTGTTTCTCTTAATTTATCCCGCTGCCAATTCAAGCAATCGAAAAATAATCTTCTGTTGTCTGCGTCAGCAGCTATTGCTTCCTCAGCACCGAAGATAAAAAGTACAGAACGGATTTCAGTCTCAGCACCTCTAAGACAATAAGAAGGAACTTTTTGGGTAATAATAGAAAGCAAATCAAAGTGTGAACTGTCAAGTTCTAAGGAATGCACTTTTATCTCTTTTTCATCAAGACTTATCTTGAGCTCTTCAGCCGTTTGTTTTCGGATTAATGGTGGATTTACCACGGCAAAATAAATAGCAAATTCGTTGCTCCATTCCAGAGCATGGACTAAGTCTTCAAATTCATTCTTTCCCGTAACAGAAAGTTCAGTTGCCATAGTAAGCCTCTTTAAATTTCGATAGGCGTTTCACCAATGGATTTACCGAAGCCCACTTTTCGCCTTCCGAAGAGCGATATTCAAGTACCAGCAGGTGATAAGGCAGGTGTGCATAGTCCATGTCGCTGGGGAGTCGCTTTTCCTTCTCTACTTTCACCAACTTCTCTATATCAGCGTCTTTTACCAGATAGTCGTACTCAGTGCTGAGAGCGGATACAGCGCGGTTCGCCGCAGTTTCATCTATTACCTCTTCTTTTGAATATCGGCATGCGTAACGCACAAGCCGTAAAAAGTCCCGGATATGCCCACCACTTTCAACACCCAGTTTCTTTAAGATATATTCATCTTTAAATACTTTATCCACGTCTATTCTTCTACTCACTACTTCACAAAGCAGGTCTATACCCGGTTGATTTTCCTTAAGTGGGTGATTTCCACCCTGCTGTTTGTTATACACTTCTACCATGGGGATAACCACGGGGTCGTCAGGAAAAACTTGAGCTATATTCTCTTCGGCTAAAAGAGAAATAGGCACGGTATAAACAATATGACAACTGGGGGATTTCAAAAACTCACTTTGCTCTATAAATAAGAGGTTATGAGAAGTTATGTTTCTTTCGCCTTCTCCTTCAACCAAAGGTCGGAGTATCAGTTTTTCTAAGCCGTCTACAAGTATTACTAATCCTTTATACCTTTTTTCTCGTAGTTGTCGTTGTAAATCGTCTATAAACATGTTCACATCGTTTAAAAGGGTGATAGCCCTTCGTTCAAGTTCACGTCTTATCTCTCTTACCTCTTCTGTCCCACCACGGATATAAGCCTTTAAACCGAGTAGTGCCTTAAGGAAAAAAGGTATATTAGCACCAATTTCAAATTTAGATTCCAATTCAGCTTCCATCTCTTTCCGTTCAACTTTCTGCACAATCTCTTTTGCTAACCAATCGGCAATAGAATCAAGGAATTTCTCGTTGATTTTAATATCCGGGGCATTTTTGTGTATTTGCTCGGCAAGCTGTCGCACATGGGTGAGTATCACATCAATCCATGCAACATCCATTAGATTAAGTTCAAGTTCGGCATTCCAGTAAAGAACAAAGTATCCCTCATCTTCGAGCACGCTCTTAAGTCTGTAAAGCTCGGTCGTCTTGCCACAACCTCTGTGCCCCGTGAGAAGTAACTTCAAATAGCCTTCCGTTGTCCAGGTTATTTGTCTCGCCAAATCCTCTACAATATTCTCTCCACCCCGGCAAGAACGTAATTCCACGTATCTTGGGTCACCACTGGGCAGTGCTTCGTCTGGTGCGGCAGCCGCAAAAGCTTCGGGAATAGAAACGGCGAGTTTTAAGTTGTTCATTTTTTGCTCAGTTCTTTATTGACCATAATACTAATTAAAGTTTATGCCTTTTGAAAAAATAGGAGAGAGAGATCTCTGATTTCTGATGCTGTAGCTATCTCATAATATTCCTATAGCTATCAACAAATTCATTCAGCGCTGTTTCAATCTCATCCAGCGCTATTTGACCCGAAGATTTCAACTCAACACGCTCTTTTATGCGGTACATCTGATAATCCGCATTCAACCGTTTATAGCCACCACCCGTGATATTCAGCAATATTTTGTCCGTTTTTTCCACGAAACGTTCATCTACCGCTTTAATCAATGCAGCAACTGAAACAGAAGCAGCCGGGTCTAAATCTATCCCTTCTTCGGATTCGAACAACTTCTCGGCTTCTTTGCATTCTCCGTTTGTTATACCGTATACGTGCCCATTTGTACTCATAAGCATATCATACACACCACCCTGGATAGAATACGGTGGATTCCGTGTGGAAAGTACATCAGCATACATCGCCTTAATCGCCTCTTCTGCATTTTTCATGTCGGTATCCGCGATTATCTCGGATCGGCCGTCTTGCCATGCACTGAGTATTGGAGCAAACGGTAGATTCTGAGCAATAACAATCCGGGGCATATTTTGACCGAATCTACCGTCTTCAATCAGCCGGATAAACGCTTCCCATGCGGCAATCGCACCTGTACCACTGCCAACTGCTTGAAAGTAGTGATCCGGTAATTCGTGCATAAAAAATGCCGCTTCTAGTTCTACCACGCCCATACCATCCCGTCTCGCGACATTCTTTACGCCGCCTTCCGCGATTAAACCTTTTTGCTGCACTAACTCCTGGCTTAGCGCAATTGCATCGGAATAATCGCCGTCCACCGAGATTAAGAATACGCTGTTGTGTTTTTCGGGTTCTGTGGTGGTCCACATGCGGTGAACACTACTCTTCGGCACAACAGCCACCACCGGCATGCCGGTTCTGGTAGATACCTCTGCGAATGCTCTTGACGTGTTACCGGCAGAAGGCACGACCAGGATCTTATCACACGTTTCTTTTAGTCGCTGACAGGTGGGTGCCGCTTCTAACTCCTTGAACGTGCAGGTCTTCATCTGTACTGATCTCTCAGGCCAATAACCGCTGAATCCGATATACAAATTATTCAACCCCAGCACTTTTCCTAACTGCTCGCTTTTGTACGTGATTGGACCTGCGGTTTGCGGTAACGCATCAGCTACCGGTAGCCAATCGATATACTTGAATATCCCAGTTTCCGGGAGCTGTCGTATTTGCTTTCTTTTATATACCGTTCGTAGCAGTGAGTCGTGTCCGTGGGGGCATATGTTCGTGTATCTGTCCGTGATTGTACTTCCGCATTCTAAACATTCCAGATGATAATCTGCTGTTTTCATTGTTGTACATATGGGCCATTGCCATATCGCTATGTATGTTATTGTCCATTATCACTTAAATATTCCATATTTGTATAGCTAAATAAAAAAACCACGAGATTTCACAAGATTAACACAAGAAGTTA